>CAXSIE010000060.1:8011-11737 GCA_964237295.1 uncultured Flavihumibacter sp.
GTCATCAATCTTCTTTCTATAACTTTCAAAATAAACCATCGCTTTGAATACGCCTTCCTGGTGACAAGATTTTGCAAGCTGATTCAGGTTGTTCGCCATGCCTATTAACTGCCTGACAAAATGCCTTTCTTCTTCTGATAGCCTTGGTTTCACGATAGCATGAATTGCAGTTTGACGAATATAGAATGCTGGCTTCACACCGGCTTTTGCAGCCTTTTCTTTAATTACGAAATATTCTGTTTTTGAAAATCGAATGGCTGCACGGATCTCTTTTTTCACTGATTTTATCGGCCTGCCCTTTGTTATTTTTCTTTCTTTAATTGTCTCCATGCATGTTGCTTTTCATTGTTATTGTCCTATTACTTTTGCGACCAACGGGAGCAAAAGGCAAGCGGATTCGTTTTTGTTCGACAAAAACACCGCTTGCCTTATAAAGTCAAATTCTTCTTCCCATCCGCTTCACCATTTCTTCTTTCAAAGGTTTGTTCATCAAAAGATCATTGTAATCTTTAAAGCCTTTATATACGCTGCTACAGTCCTGGTACTTCGCGCTTCGGTTCAATGCTTTCTGAGTATACTGCATTCCTGTTTTATCACGATCCAGATACAGCTTCACTGCCTGGTGCCGCTCCATCAATGACCGGGACATTTCGAAGAAACTCAGTGAATTTAAAACGAGGCAAGCAGGCTGACTTTCCGGCAGCTTTTGTTCATGTTTCTGATTAACTTTTTGTGCAGTTAGGTGAGAAAGAAAATTGAAGAAGCCCTCAAAAACTATAAGCTCTTCATACGATGCATTTCTACAAATAAGCGTGGTGAACTTGGGACTGCTACTTCCTTTGAAGTAACCGTTCCTCAGTTCAAAACCTCCTGAATCATTATTAAATCCAATAGCGGTATGAGTTCGGTTATAAAGACTAAAGTCTACTTCTTTGTAGTAACGTTTTGCCAGCTCCATATCGATTGAACGATCCTTAATATAATCTATAAGTCTTGGTGATTGAAGAGAACGAACAACAAGAATTTTAATCTTGCTTTCATTGGCTTCTTTAATGGAAAGGTTGGACTGCACCGGTAGAAAAGATCGTACTGATTGTTTCACATTACCATTGCTTTCATTCAGCCGGCCAAGGAAATCTTTAACGCTGCAATTAAAATACTTGATGCCGAAGTCAATGATGCTTCCGCCTTCGCCGAGACCGAAATCAAACCAACAGTTGAGGCTTTTATTTATCTTGAAAGACGCTGTTCTCTCATCCCTTAACGGCGACCGATACCAGTAATTGTTGTTTCTAATTTTTATAGGAGCATGCCCCAACTGCTCAAGATATGCTACCAAATCCAGTTGCTTTGCATCGTGGATTGAAAAATTGTGTTGATCCATCTTAAAAATTTAATAAGTGAGCAATCGAAATATTAATTCACTGGTTACTAGCTCTTACTTGATTAGCGGGTGAAAGAAAAATCAATCAGATAAACATGATATCACGCTTAGCAACTCGCCGTAAGAACCATGCGTCATAGCAAAGCTTGTTGGACTGTTTATCGCTGAATATTTGATGAATTGAGGAAAAGACTTATATTGTATTGTTTATTATAGCCTTATTCTGTCATCACCTTTTCATCGGGCGAATCAATATATTTTTTAAAATTTCTGTTGATGCGACCTGATGCCATTTTTGATGCGCATATATCTTTGCCTAACAATTACTTATAACTTCCGCATCAAATTCATCAAGATTATTGAGGCTTAAGACCAGTTTTTTTGTGACAGTATAAAACCTTCCTTTGCTATTGAATTCGTAGATGCCATCAATGCCAAATTTGTACTGCAAGTAAGTGAGTGAGTTAGGCACCGGCTTTAATTGCCAGATAGTTTGCAAGACATTTCTGATTGTACCGCTGTCATAACGAAATCCTTTTTTTGCCAGCCAATCCTGGATGTCACTAAGTGTAAAAGATATATCAGTAATTGACTCCCTGCTGTCTAAAATTGTTAAGAGTAGTTGTGACATTTCTACATCGAGCTTGTTCCTGTTAAACCGTTTAATTTTTTTCAAAGCGCTTGTAACAAGTTGATCAGGCCTGAACCACATCCTGGTAGTATACTCAGTGGTAAATGGTCTTTCAATCAGGTAGTGAACAAAAACCGGCAGTTCACTGGTGAGCTCAGCCAGCATTCTATTATTTTCTTTTTCGAGCACCTTTAAACGCCTTACCCAGTAACGGATTTCTTCCAAGTCCATAAGGATAAAATTGACTTCGTTATTACAGCAAAACACAAACTTTCCAAAGAATTCAATTTCCTGCCGGTCAAACCCCTTGGACTCTACCTTATAATATTTAGATGTGCTCAAACTCTTTATCCGCTCAGAATCTTCCTTACGATCAAGTAATGTCTCATCAACGCCGATGACTAATTTATTTGCCCACTCAGCATTGAAATTGCTTCTGAAATCTTCATTCCTGTTGATGGTCATGTTATCACCGAACAGGGCTTTTAGAAAATTAAGGAAGGTCGTCTTTCCGGTATTTCTTTCGGCACTCACGAGACAAAGTATCGGTAATATTTGGGTTGGATACATCAACATAATCTTCAGGTAGTCCAATCCAATATCCAGCTGTTCACCAAAGACATGCTTTAAAAAATTAAGTGTTTGTTTTGGGTACCCGGGTATGGGCTGATGCTGGAATGGATGGTAACGATTGTAGAAATTTGCAATTTCCCGCCTGTAATCAAGATGACTTGGTACCAGGCAAAATCCATCGAACCGGGGAATAGATGAAAGAAAGTGTTTGCCATGATCCTGCTTTATACACTCTACAGACCAGGCCAGCATATTCTCAACAGTATCGCCGGACGCCAGTGGTTTACGCACCTTCTTATAATAGGTGGTTCCGATACGAACATAATCCATGTGGTAAAATTTAAAGTGATTAATCGAAGACGGTTAGAGCCGTTTCTTTCGGTTGGTTCTAACATACTCCAGCACTTCAGATTTCTGGAAGTAAACCCGGCCATTGAGCCGATGAAAAGGAAGGCCTTTTTTCATCCAGTCAGTTAGTGTTACCAGGGAGATGCCCAGGTAAACGGAGATTTCTTTCCTGCTGACCAGGGATTCTTCTTTTTCCCCCGCACCTATTTTGGTTGTTGCCGATATTTGGAGAGATTCTTTTACTGCTTCCAATATCCATTTCCGGAAGTCATGTTCATTTGGGATAAATAGTGTTTCCATAAATAAATTTTTATGGACGTAAAACTGCTTCAGATCGGCAAAGAAGCCAATGATGGGTTGGTCGTGGATTTATTTAGATTGATAAAGAAGGAGTTATATCAATCAAAATTAATTAAGAAGAATAAAGAAGGAATTATTAAAACAGCATCAATAGAAGAAATCCCTCAAAGCATCGATTAACTTTTGCACTTTCGGGTTCTTATGACTTAATGTTACATTATGCTCTTTGATGTTAACCTGGATGGTGTTGAGCTTTTTATTTTTGAATGCTTCGAAGTGTAAATGGAGAAGAGATGCCAGATCGGTACCTGAAAATCGCTTGAAAACCTGTTCACCTTTTGCTAATTCTTTTGGGGCCTGGATGGTTGAAATAAGAATAAGTAATTGAACAAGTTTTTCCTGGTGGTTGTTGAGTTCAATGTTACCGGTAATGAATGAACTGGTTAAGGCTTCCATTCGTTGCTCGGGGTCTAACACTAAGAATCCAACT
>CAXSIE010000060.1:11747-13439 GCA_964237295.1 uncultured Flavihumibacter sp.
CTATTATTAATAGTACCACTGTTGATCATTATAAGAACTCAGGGACACAACCTCTAGGAAGCGTTACTTTTTAATCCTGGCTATCTTAACCCTAATGCGAACATCAATTACAAACATGCCCTACAATCTACGACTCATACTTATTACCCTTTTCGTTTACCCAAATCTTTATGGTCAGGTCTGGAAAGAATTAAATCCTCCCTATAATCAATTCAATTCACCCATTCAGGCAATTATAAGTGATACCCAGGGCAATGTGTACGCAAGTGGCAGCTTTAAGAATGCTGCTAATGAGAGAATAGTAAGCTACTGGAATGGCAGCACTTGGAACGAACTTGGATCAGGTATAGCCGCATTACATGCACGCGGTGATATCCTTGCGCTTGCAAAAGATGGTTCAGGGAATTTGTATGCTGCAGGTGCATTCACCAATGCCAGCGGAACAGTAAGTGTTGCCAAGTGGAATGGCAGTGCATGGTCAGATCTAGGAACGGGCAGTAACGCATTACAAGAGAGTGGATTTATTTATGCCATGACAGTCGATCCGGCAGGAAATGTTTATGTGGCTGGTGATATCTCGAACGAGTATGGCAGTCGTAAGGTAATGAAATGGGATGGTACTAAGTGGTCGGCTATTGGCACGGGTGCGGACACATTAAAGGCTACCGGTTTAATTTATTCACTTGTTTCTGATAATCTGGGCAATATTTATGCAGCAGGGCATTTTATGAATGCTGCCGGAAATTATTATGTTGCGAAGTGGAATGGAAAAACGTGGATAGAATTGGGCAATATTGGTGCAAATGATTACATCCAGAGTTTGGCTGCAGACCGTAATGGGAACGTTTATGCGGGAGGCAATTTTACCAATTCTAGCGGTAATACTTATATCGCTAAATGGGACGGTTTAACCTGGACGGAGTTAGGCGGTGGTGCCAACGCATTAAATGGGAACGGACGCATAAATACCCTGGTTTGTAACCCGCAAGGTACTATGGTTTACGCTGGCGGTTTGTTCACGAACGCGAATGGAAATTTCTCAGTGCGGCGCTGGGACGGTATAACATGGACAGAGATTTTTTTCCTTTCTAATATTATCACTTCCAATAATGGTATTAATGCATTAAGCCTTGACAAATCTGCCAACTTGTATGCGGGTGGTGGATTTATAAACAATAGTGGCAACTGCTACGTTGCAAAATGGAATGGCAGCAGTACAGTCAACCTGGGGCGTACGGGAACTAATCTTGAAGCAAACAGCAATGGCATAAACTTAATTGCGGCCGGTGCAAACGGACATGTTTACGCGGAAGGCAAGTTTCTTAATTACTTTAGGGCAGACTATTATGTAGCCGAATGGAACGGATTAGGTTGGAACCCGATTCCCTCGGTTGAACCTGTCGGTGGCGATGACATTCTGACGATGGTTACTGATAGCGCGGGCAATCTTTACGCGGGGGGCCGCGGATTTCAACATTATGTCGAAAAATGGGACGGAAAGTCTTGGACCCAATTAGGCGGACCCGGAAATAACCTCAATCCAACGGGACCGATTTTTTGCCTTAAGATAGATAAAGCCGGAAATATCTACGCCGCAGGATCATTTGTAGAAAACGGTCTGCTGTATGGTGTAGCAAAATGGAATGGCACCACCTGGACACATTTTTTCGGTGGGACTCTGAATTTGATTGA
>CAXSIE010000060.1:13449-16626 GCA_964237295.1 uncultured Flavihumibacter sp.
AACCAATCATGATGACACCTACAAGATCCTTCGAGTGGATTCAACCCATGACAATTATGAAGGGTTGACAGCCAATTTCCTAAATCCTAACGGCACGGTGCAGGCGTTGTCTACAGACAACAAGGGAAATTTCTACGCGGGAGGCACTTTCCTGGACCGCGGTTCTTTAAAGAGTTTTGTTTATAAATGGAACGGAACATCCTGGACGCAACTCATAATTGGCGCGGATGCCCGGGTTAATGATATTGCTACTAATTCAGCCGGGACAGTATATGCATCTATCCGGGGGGACAACGGATCAGGATCACTTCATTATTATGTTGGCACCTGGGGTGGGACAACATGGGCCGAAGTAAGAACCGGTGCTAACTCGCTCTGGGCTAGCGGTGATATTGCGTCGATAGATATTGATGCTGGTGGAAATTTATACGCCGCAGGGCTTTTTGGACTTAACCTTCCCCACCCATACGTAGCTGAATATAGCAATGCTTATCAGCTCCCATCTCTACCTCAATTAACCGGATTGCTAACCGGATATTGTCAGGTACAAGGATTACAAAAAGTCAAGTTGCTCAATCCTCCTAATACCCAGAATGCAGAAATAATAGTTACACTTGACACTACGGCGTTGTTGTTGGCGTCCGACAGCTCGGTTACCTTCAACATAAATACCCTTTCGACAGGACAGCATAAACTACAGATAAAGTACTTGTATAAACTGGAAACAAAGGTGCTGGAAACCAATTTTATAATTACCGCCCCATCAACACCCGTGGTGACCTTGAGCAGTAATATCACTTCTGTCGTAAATCTAACTGATCCTGTTGTCCTGAAGGCTGTGAATGTGGCTGGCGGTGGCAGCAAGCCTTTGTACACCTTCTCAAAAGACCCTCTATTCCGCCTTTTATTACAAAATGAATCCAGTAATAATACTTTTACGCTCACGCCCAGCGGTCTGAATATTGGTGAAAACCGGATTTATACACGGATGCGAACAAGCGACACATGCTTTGCAGAACAAACAGGAATGGACAGTATCACACTAATACGTGGCAGTATAACTGGAATTACCGATCTTGATTTTCCTAATATTACGATTACTATCTATCCCAATCCGGTTGATGACATTGTTTATATAAAGGGACTAAGCACCGCCAAAGCCTATTTCGTAACCGTTACCAATAGCACAGGCCAGATAGTCTATTCTGCAAACTACAAATTAATAGAAGATCTCCAGATTAATTTATCACATTTCCAAACCGGCATATATCACATCAGCTTGTACGACAAACGCAGAAAGAAAATTATTGGTAGTGAACAGATATTTAAGAGGTAGAAAATGTTTCCTGAGTAAGAAAAATGTTAGAGCGCTCGTTGCTAAGTCAGTTGAAAGACCGCGAATAAGGCATGTCGGACTTAAACTCTCTCGAGTTAAGATGAGAAGTGGTGCGTTGAGCTGTACCTCTTGTTTTCACCGCCGGCCTCATCAAACGCAGCTTGCTCATTTAACGCACTGCGCTTAATTTGTTATCAAGCTTTAGCCTATCATTTTTGTGTCACCTTTCCTTGAGCCTACTTTGAAGTCCTGACTAGTTATTAAGATTAAGACAGAAGCAGTGATATCAATGAAAATCGATTAAGAATAATAAAGAAGGGATCATTAAAATGGCATCAATAGAAGAAATCCCGCAAAGCATCGATTAACTTTTGCACTTTCGGATTCTTATGACTTAACGTTTCGTTATGCTCTTTGATATTAACCTGGACGGTGTTGAGCTTTTTATTTTTGAATGCTTCGAAGTGTAAATGGAGAAGCGATGCCAGGTCGGTAAAAGAGAAACGTTTGAATACCTGTTCACCCTTTGCTATTTCTTTTGGAGCTTGAATGGTCGAAATCAGAATGAGTAACTGGACAAGTTTTTCCTGGTGGTTGTGGTTGTTGAGTTCAATGTTGCCAGTAATGAAAGAACTGGTCAATGCCTCCATTCGTTGCTCTGTATCGGACATCAAAAATTCCATCCTGTTACTCAGCTTATCTGATAAAATATTAACCAAAGCTTCCGTATCAAAATTTGGACTGGTTGAATTATTTCCTAACACGGCTCTAACATCCTGCTCGATATCATTTTTTATTTGCTGCTGTTGTAAAACCCGATGTTCATTTTGTTTCTCGGTAATCCATTCGCTGACGGTTCCTAGTTTCAATTTATGACTTGCTGGTAATTTTAGTTTAATGCGCTGGCTTACTTCATATGATAAAAATCTTAAGAATTCAGCTTTATCCTGATATCTTTCATAATGAAACTCCAGGTACTGAACAATGTCGTAACCAGTATATTCCCTGAGCTTGTTAAAGATTTCATTTTTGTATTGCCCGGCTAGTGGATGTTTTGAGAAGTACAAAATTTGGTCTGGTTGATAAGGGCCGATCTTGTATTCGAAATATGGGATGAAGTTTTTTTCGGATAATGAATATGCGGAGCGGGAACCAAAATCGGCGAGCATATTTCGAAGGAATAGATTTGTGAACAGCCTTTGCTTCAGAGACATAACACACTTCTTTACATATTAAAAGAGACTAAATTTAGCAATTTTAAGCAAAACTTTTTCTCCTTACAAGCATTTTTTAAATTACATATAATTTACCGAAAACGATATTCTTTTTATGTTTAAAAGTTTCTAAGCTATATACAAAGACTGATATATACAGAATTTTGTCTGTTCCGGTCAACCAACAACGAGGTTCATGGAATACGGGCTATAATAAGTGGAATGGAGACTATTACCTATTTGTAAACATTGGGATACCGGGACGCACCGGTCATGATTATAGTAATTATTGGAAGGGAAATGACTTATTTTGGGAAGGAAAAACGAATAGTCATATTGATCAAACTACCATTGCAGCATTACTAGTTAAAACAACAAAAGTTTATATTTTTACTCGCGAACTAGACAGAGCTCCATTTACATATGAGGGCTTGGGAACTTCAAAGGAAGTTATAGAAACAATTCCTATCAGAATTCTTTGGTACTTTAGTCCTGACACTGAGATTAGACCAGAAATACTACCGGAAGAAATCGACTTCTCGAAGAAATACAACGAAGGGACAAAACATATTGTCACTGTCAACAAATACGAAAGAGATCCCCTCGCGAGACAAGCATGCATTAAAC
>CAXSIE010000061.1:0-9931 GCA_964237295.1 uncultured Flavihumibacter sp.
TGGCCTTTAGCCATACCGCCATCAAGTTTCATGCTGTGAAACGCATAAAAAGTGGAACAACAAATAACTACTGAAAACGTCATTGCAAGAATAAACATTCCTAAGCAGAACAGGAATGGCTGAAGCCCTTTGGCAAACGAAAGACTGTTACTTTTCATGGGATTAATTTTTAGTTTTTAATTTTTCAAAGGATATGCTTTTACCTAACGCATAGTTACCATATTTATTTTAAAAATAGGGTTAAACAGACATTGGAATCTCAAAAGTAATAGGTAACATTTACCGATGCAAGAGCAAAACTACTCAATTAAGCAATGGGCGAAAGATGACAGGCCCCGCGAGAAACTTTTAGTAAAGAGTCCGGGGGCTTTAAGTGATTCGGAACTGCTGGCTATTTTGATAACAAACGGCAACAAAGAAAAAACAGCAGTAGACCTTGCCCGTGAGGTGCTGCAACTGGGTAAAAATAACCTTAACGAACTAGGGAAACTTTCAATAAATGAGCTTACGAAAGTAAAAGGTATTGGAAAAGCAAAAGCTGTTATCATAGCAGCCGCCCTGGAACTGGGACGAAGGCGACAGGCATCGGGATTCCTTGGCAAATCAGTAATAAAAGATAGCAGGGATATTGCCGCCTATCTGCAGGTTTTGCTAAAAGATTACAACAAAGAAGTCTTCGCAGTGGTGTTTCTGAACCGCGCCAACAAAATCAATCATTTTGAAATTGTCAGCGAAGGGGGCATCACCGGAACCGTAGCCGACCCGAGAATTATATTGAAGAAAGCGCTGCAAGAAAATGCCGTAAGCCTGATACTTTGCCATAACCATCCTTCCGGAAATCTAAAACCCAGCAGGGCTGATGAAGAACTTACCGCAAAAATAAAGGAAGCCGCCAGATTCCTGGACATTAAAGTGATAGACCATGTAATTGTAAGTGAAGAAGGATATTTCAGTTTTGCAGACGAAGGAATTTTATAATGATTACCTGTAATTGAGAAATCAGTAATACCATACAGGTCTTAATCCCGAACTATTAAATTATTATACGGATGCTTTTTAAGCTTGTGCTGTGGGGCCTCCGAAATTCATCGGCAACTCCACCGCTTCCAGATCCTGGATCGTGCCATTTGCCGACTCAAACCGGGTTACATTCTCTATCAACGCTTTCATGAATCTTTTCGCATGCTGGGGAGTAAGAATGATCCGTGACTTTACTTTGCTTTTAGGTGTGCCGGGCATCACATTTACAAAATCAACCACAAACTCCGCATGTGAATGGGTAATGATCGCCAGGTTTACATATTGCCCTTCCGCAGTTTCTTCTGATATCTCAATATTTAACTGGTTAGGTTGATTATTACTGTTTTCCATGAACATTTTTTTGCGAAGCTAAGTAAACCGGAAGATTATTTGTGACCGTATGAAATATTAATAAAAAAGGCTCCGTTTCAGGAGCCTTTTTTATTAAAGTGATAATCAGTATTTGTCCCAGAAAAGCTTTGTTTCCACCTTATCTCCGCCTACCTTGGCAGCAGCATCAGTATAATTAGCTTTATTCAAAGTTTGCTCGTTAGAAGGGTAAGTAAAGCGGTTAGGAAATCCGGACTTAGCCGTAGCCGGAACTATTAAAACAGGATAGTCAAGTCTTCTAACCTCAAGCCAGGCTTCGTATCCACGGTTATTAAACGCGATCCATTTTTGTGTTCCGATCTTTTGTTTGTAATTACCTTCTGCCGTAAGATAAGCAACATCAGGTCGCAGCAGGTAAGCATCTGCCTGTGCTGTTGTGCCGCCCCAGTAAAGAATGGATGCCCTGACAGCGTTATTATAATGCGCCTCGGCAGTACCAGTTACCGCAAAGCCACGCTCAACGGCTTCCGCCCTGTAAAACTCCGTTTCAACATAATCCAGCAGCAAAGTGGGGTAATCAGTTGCAGTAACTTTATCACTGATTTTTGCATAGCTCGAAAAAGTATTATTAGAGCCTGAAATACCACCTACATACACACCTACATCATTGGGTTTGAAATATAAGGACAGCCGCGGATCAGCAAGAGCGTTGAGCTTATTTACCAATGTTGCCGCTGCAACAAAATCCTGTCTGCCACTTTGAACAAGGTCAACCCAGATAGGGTTGGTATTCGGGGTAACAGTCAGGTATTTAAACAGTGCATTGTCTGCAGATGATGTAAAAGTATTTTTATCCGCTTCTTCAACAGCCGTTTTCGCTTTGGCCGCGTCTACATCTGCCACAACCATTCCCATTCTCATTTTTAAGGCATTACCGAATTTTATCCAGGCAGTTACCCTTGCGGATTCCGAAGACACAGAACCATACACCAGGTCTGATTTGGCATCAAAACCACTTCCGGTGGTGCTCATGGCCAAAATATCTGCGTTAAGACGTATAAAAAGATCATCTGACACTGTTTTAGCATCGTCATACTTTGGATTAAGGATGTTAAAATCCAAAGCCTCCGTGTAAGGGATATTGCCAAATGTATTGATCAGGATAGAATAAGTATATACCTGCATGATATCGGCTATGGCAGTTTGATTTTTCCGGGTAGCTTCCGTTAAAGTGATATCTGCTGCGATGAGTCGTTTTGCTTCTTTTAAATCAATCAGCACATCGCGATACATGCGTGCCCACCAGGCCTGTGGAATATTTCGGGTAGAAAAATCATAGTTCGGCTCATCCTGATAGGTGGTAGTGGCCCAATGCTGAACAACAAGGCGGTACACATTCACATTTACGCTTGAGCTGGCGAGTCCGTCTGTTATTCCCCTCACAGCATTGGAAAACAAGGTGGGAGCCGGCACTATCCCGGGGCTTTTAGTTTGTTCGTTAAACCTTGAGATATCCTTGGTGCAGGCTGCCATGGAAAATAAGGTCAATATAATTAAGTATTTTTTCATCATTTCAATTTTAAAAGTTCACTTTAATGTTGAACCCGATAGTTCTTGTGGTTGGATAGGCACCGCTTTGGTAACCCTGTATATTTCCCGAAGTTATATTTTCTTCAGGGTCGGAATAGGGAAGGTTCTTATGAATGATCCACAGGTTCCTCCCTATCAGGGAAAAATCGATCCCTTTAACAGGTGCCAGCTTACTCATCGATGATTTGGGCAGGGAATAGGTCAGGTTCACTTCTCTTAACTTTACATAGCTGGCGTCATATACAAAATTGGAGGCAGGGTTTCTTTCATAACCATAATACCCGGAGGCAATATTTTCAACCCTTGTTGTATTAATTTTGCCATCTGCTGTATAGCCTGGAACGATTAAGCCACCGCCATTGGCAATAGTGTTCCTGGAAGGATTTCCTTTATCATTTAAGCCGGCAGTTTCAGGGTAAAGGCCGGTATCATATCCATAATACAGATCCAGTGAAAATACATCTCCACCCTTGCGAACATCCACTAAAAAGCCCAGGCTGAAATTTTTGTATTTAAAGGAGTTATAGATGCCTCCTGTCCAGTCAGGATTGATATTTCCTATAACGTTATTAGTTGTTGGAGTGATAACATAGTAACCATTAGCCCCAACCAGTTTCTGATCGCCTTCTTTCCATGGCTGGTTTTGTAAATTAGTCCATGTTTTACCTTGTATGCTGCCATAAGCTTCGCCCAAAGTGGCGTTTATCGATACGCCGCCAGATAAGCTAAGCGGGTTGATCTGAAGATTGGTGCTTTGCTCAAACAAAGAAAGCACCTTGTTACGGTTACGTGTCCAGTTAACATTCAGGTTCCAGGAAAAGTCTTGCGTCCTGATTGGTGTGGCGTTAACAGACAATTCAATTCCGCGGTTACGCAGCGTACCGGCATTTACATATTTACTGTTATAGCCGGTAGCGGTTGAAACAGCAACAGGCAATATCTGGTCGATACTTTTTGTGTCGTAATACGTAACATCGAACCCTAAACGGTTACGGAAGAAACTCATTTCAAGCCCGATCTCCTTGCTTTTCGTTTGTTCTGGTTTCAACAGAGGATTGTTCTTGGTGTCAGGTATAGAAAACAAGGTAGCCGTTCCAAAAGCAGCCGGTTTAAAATATACATCAGACAAGCTTCCCCATGGAGCATTATTGCCTACTTCAGCATAATTTACCCTTAATTTTCCAAGGCTTATTACGGGAAAACTGGCAAGAAATTTAGAAAAAAGAAAACTTGCAGAAACGGATGGATAGAAATACGTATTGTTATTTACCGGCAAGGTAGAGGCGCGGTCAACCCTGCCCGTTGCATCCAGGGTTACAAAGCCCTTATATCCTAATGTTAACCCTGCAAAATACCCGTCAACTGCTACCTTCTCCGCTACTTCATCTGTTGGCAATACATTCAATGGGTTAACGGAATTCGATAACGCATATAATCCGGGAACTACAAGGCCGCCATTTGTTGTGGCAAAGGTTGAATTATTGATAGTACGGCGGATATTGGTGCCTAGCAGCCCTTTAATGTTAAAATTATCCCCCACGTTTTTATCTGCAGTTGCCAGCAGGTCGTAATTCAACTCACGGAACGTATGGTTGTATTGTGTAAAAGCAGGTACACCGATACTTCCCACTGCAATTCTTTCTTCATGCGTTTCATCATAAGAATCCAATGATATGCGGGCCATAATGTTCAGCCAGTCGTTAGCTTTGTAATTGAGCGACGCATTGGTAAGGTACCTGAAACGGGTATCGGTTTCAAAGTTCTGATTACGTACAAAGTATGGGTTGTCAAAATAAATCGGTTTCAGCACCCCGTTGTTGGTAGGATCGGCCCAGTTCCAGGTGGTGTTTTGTTTGGTTCTGTTATAGGCGTCTTTAAGCTCAAGCATGTCTACGTTCATCTCATACCATTGCCTGAACGACTGGTTTACATTTGCTTTATTGTACCCGCTTCCATACCGGCCTCTTCCTTCAATTTTGGTTAAATTAACGGAAGCGTTAGCGGTAAGTTTTTCCGTCACCTTATAATTTGCTCCCAGATTTACATTGTTCTTTAAAAGCTTGCTGTTTGGCAAAACACCTTTTTCCTCGCTTCTGGTATAACCCAGTTTAAAGCCGGCTTTATCGTCACCGCCTGTCAATATCACATTATTATTTGTGGAAACACCTGTTTCATAAAAAGCAACAGGATTATTAGCTCCAGCCACCCAGGGCCGCATTTGTTTATAATACGGTGAGGTCGGGTCAAAAGCGTTCCACTGGTATACCATAACATTCGGGTCAAATTTATTTCCGTAAGAGGCGTCTTCCGTGGTAGGCACTACCAGGCTTTTAGTTCCTGTACCAAAAGCATCTTTCCACCAGAAACCTAAATTAGGCGAACCGTCTGCCGCTTTGCTATATGTTATCTGCGAATATCCTGCACCATAACCTGTCTGGTATGTGGGGAAGGTTGTTTTATCGATAGAACCGAACATAACACCTGAATTAACAGTAATTCCCAAGCCCTTTTTACCTTTTTTACTGGTAATCATTACAACCCCGTTGGCTGCTCTTGAACCATACAATGCACTGGCCGCTGCTCCTTTTAAAATTGTTACCGATTCAATATCATCGGGGTTTATATCGGCTGCCGCATTACCATAATCATAGCCTCCTACAGGGCGTGCATTAACATCTGCAACACGACCGGTAGCCGTTGCAGCGTTAGTAGTGTTGGAATTATCTACCGGCACTCCATCAATAACAAACAGTGCCTGGTTGTTACCCAGTAAAGATTTGTTGCCACGGATCACCACATTGGTAGAAGCTCCCATCCCGTTACCCTGCCTGATCTCAACACCCGAAACCTTTCCTGACAAGCCGCTGGCAAAGTTGCTACCGCGAGACTGGCTGAGATCTTCTCCGCTGATCTGTTGAGCTGCATACCCTAATTGATTCCTGTTTTTTCTGATTCCTAAAGCTGTTACTACTACTTCTTCAATAACCTGTGCAGTATTACCCAATTGAACATTGATGCTCGTTCCTGTCTGGGGAACAGCAATGTCTTTTTCTTTAAAACCCGCCGAGCTCACTACCAAGAATTTGTTAGAGCCGACATCGATCTTAAAATTGCCGTTGGCATCGGCAGATACCCCTGAAGTTACCGTGCCTGTAACCGCATTTTTAATACCAACGGAAGCGAAGGGAACAATGTTACCTTTTTCGTCCCTGACCTGTCCTGTGATTACACGCGATTGCGCAAACGCTAAAGCAGAAAAAAGCAGGAGCATTTGGAGAAGCATCAGATTTTTTCTCATAGTATAAAATTAAAATTGTGATGTGAAATGTTTGGCTAATGCAACACCGGCATTTAACTTAGCCATATTAAGTAAGCAATTAAAGGAATTGCTAAATTTATTCAATATAAATTTATTTTGTTATATTTTTTATAAATTTTGTAGAAAATCAGAAATACGCTTCTTAAGTATTATAATATCTAATCGGTTATTCAAAGTGCATATGAATTTAATAAACTATTACTGGCTAATAAGCAGTATGAGAAATGAACACATGTGGAATTAATACCTGACTATTATCAATTAAAAAGGCTCCTGTTAAGGAGCCTTTTTAAGAAACAGTATTTCACCTGGCAATAACTATATATTCCAGTGTACCTACGTAAATTTACTAATATTCATCTTCCTGAAAGCCGGTTCTGAAGTGTCCCCGCACCTCGTAAACAGTACCGGGGTCATCGGTAAATTCTAGTTTCAGGTAAATGCTATCCACTAAATTGCCGGTTTTAGAATGACCGAGATTAGGCAATACTTTACCTTCATAAACCTTAACGCTTTGTCCCGGCTCGCTCAAATTATCGGTTTTTGCCAGGGCTTTAAAAGACATATTAGTATAGTCTACATCTACCTTTGATTTAAAAGGCCATGTATTCGGATCATCCACCCATATCTGGTTTGAACTGGGATCGGTGGTATTGTAGGTAAGAATTTTATCGAAAGCTGTTATTGGCGCCGCTTGTCCGGATACATAATAACGAACAAACCATTCGCCTGACATTTTATAGGTAGAAGTATATTCTACGTCAGGTTTTTTTGTACATGCATTCATGCAGAAACCAGTTATTAAAAAAGGAAGGACAATCCTATAAAAAGATTTTATCATAATTGATTGCTTTATTGTTTTACGAAAGTTCTTAAAGCGGTGCCAAAGCCGGGGTTAACTATTTTCCATTCATAACCTACCGGAGAAGTATTTCTATATTTTTCATCTGTTGAAGACGTGATATTTCCATCAGTTGTGCGTTGGCTGGGTATTTTTATAGTTAACCCTGCCTGGTTAAAAACTACGGCAACCAAGGTATTGTTTACAGCGCCACCAGGATTCAGAACAGTATATACGCCTGGTGCCAGTTTAGTCCATACTGCAACCGCCCCTGTAGCTGCTCTTAAATAGGTTCCTGAAAAATCATTGGCAACAGCATCCGCAGCTGTGGAATATACCACTACATACCGCGAACCGGTAGAAGAAAATCCATCTTTATTTACTGCGGAATATGCTAGTTGATAAACGCCGGGAACCGCAGTGTTAACAGCACCCGCAGTAATAACAGGAATTGTATTACCACCTTCCGTAGCAGCAACGCCCGGCTCAGTAAACGTTGATCCCATTGCAACAGCAACATAAGCCGGACCTTTAACAGTAAGGATGGGGAAATTCGTGATCCTTGAATGGCCTACCGTGGTATCGGTAATTTCCACGGTATCTTTATTACATGAACTAAATATTGCCAGGGAAAAAAATACTGCACCAAGTAGTTTAAAATATCTTTTCATAATTAATCTTTGATTTAAATTATTTAACATCCCACCATACTTTGTCAGTAAGCGCTTTTTCTGCAGGTGAATTGGAATTTTTACTTCTTTCAACATCCGGTAATATCAGGCGTTTTGCAAACTTTCCGGTAGTAACGCCATTCTTGGGATATACAAACTGCCCGGGAATATAACTGGCATCTGTTGAATAAACCGGACTGGTTCTGGGGTAACCGGTGCGGTTGTGTTCGAAATAAGCTTCCAGCGCATGAGCAGTAGGCATGCTTGCCCATTTTTGAACAATGATTGCTTCAAGCTTTTGTTCAAAAGTACCTGCAGCAGGATAAACGTATGCGCCTGTTGAAGCAGTGAATGCAGCCGAATTCAAACCATACCTCGAAAAAGAAGCACTTACACCTGCATCGTATTTGGCTTTTGCACCACTGAAAAAACGTTCCAAAGCTTCAGCCTGAAGAAAGTTTGACTCGGAAAGTGAAATCAGGTCAACTGGATCCACCGCCCTAATATTAGCTTTGGAAGTGATGTTAAATGACGGATCGGGATTTAAATAATCTCCCTGGTTAATTCCGGTATAAGTAGTAGATGAACCGGTGGTTGGCTGAAAGTAAAACGGCAGTCTGGTGTCTGCATTAGCTTGGAGCCAGGTCAAAAATGTTCTGCTTGCCTTTAAATTGGCATCAGTATTTAATTTCCTGATATTGTATTCATATAATGGGTTGCTTTTATCAGGCTGATCCTGAAAAATAGCAACCGAAGCATCTACATTCAGGAAATTCGCTCCTGCAGCATACAATGCTTTTATACCTGCTTCTGCCTCTGCCGGTTTGGCGTAAACCATTCTCAGGTACATTTTAAGTTTAAGGGTATTAGCAAATTTTATCCAATTGGTAATGGTCCAGTCAGCGTCAGCTTTAGGAAATATTAAATCTGCATTTCCACCACGGGTATTGGTACTTGCCGTGAAATTTTTTGCTAAAGCAGAATCAATTTCAGTCAGCAATCCTTTGTACACGGTATATCCATCATCAAATTTGGGTTGAACATTTGCAGCACCATTGAATGCTTCCGTATAGGGAACCTGGTCGTAAAGATCAACCAACACCTGGTAAGTATAAGCTTTAACAACAGTTGCCATTAGGTTAAAATTCCAATCCTGATTTTGCTGAGCTTTGGTTTTAACAAAGTACAGATCATTAAGCGACCCTGAAAAAAGTTCCTGCCAGGAACCGCCAAAATCTGTTTTTGAAAGATCAAAAGCGTCAATGCTTTTATATTGATTCGAGGTGGTATTCTGGGTCCAGTACTGAGACCAGATGCCACCCAGTATTGCATAATCAGCACCAATCCGACCCACTGTTGATGCTACCGCAGAAGGAAACACCAGTTTAGGCGTACCCTGACCCAAGGCGGGATTGTTTGGATCTGTATTGATATCCAATGCTTTATCGCAGGATAAAAACATCATGACCGCTGCACTTATCACAAATATTTTATGAAAACACTTCATGTTTAAACTAGTTAAATTATTAAAATCCGATTTTTACTGAGAAACCATATGATTTAACTGAAGGTGAAGCCGCTACTTCTCCAAACTCACCCAGAAAATCATTACTTATATCTGATACTTCAGGATCAATAAAAGTATTTCTTTTAGGAGTCCACAATAGAAAGTTTCTGCCTATAGCTGAAATGGTAACAGACTGGGCAGAAATTTTAGACGACCATACTTTAGGAAGTGAATAACTTAAAGTGATATCCCTTAATTTAAGGAAGGATTTCGGTAAAATCATATTACCCCATGAATAACCCTTATTGGAAGTATGGTAAAAATAAGAATTGAAATTGGTTACATCAATAGGAGTGGTGTTTTCTGCGTAAACAGGTTTACCAGTTGCATCGGTACCGGTTTGAACTACCGAATTAGGTATGATGAAAGGTCTTCTGTCATTAAACTGGGTCAGGTAAGCATTACCTACAAAATAGGTAAGGTCAGCAGTTCTTGAAAACATACTGCCGCCCATACGGTAATCAAAAGTAAATCCCAATCTCACGCTCTTGTAGGTGAATGAATTATTCAGGCCCATAATAAAATCGCGCTGAACATTGCCATAGGAAACATCTTCGTTTGTAGTAGCATTAAAGCCGGTTGAAGTTGCTATG
>CAXSIE010000061.1:9975-16567 GCA_964237295.1 uncultured Flavihumibacter sp.
CTGAACGGTAGGCGCTTCAATAATGCCCATCGGCTGGCCGGCACGGGCAACCATCTTGATATCATAGTAAGTACTGAAATCCACTTTATCCAATCCTGGTGGCAGGTCAATTACCGTATTCCTATTTTTAGTGAACGTATAATTTATCTCCCAGTTGAAGTTTTTGGTTTTAACCGGAACAATATTTAAAGATACTTCAATCCCTTTATTTTCCACTTTACCGAAGTTGGTAACCAGGGAAGTATAACCACTGGTAGCAGCAACAGGAACATTTAAAATCTGGCCATTGGAAATTTTGCGGTAGAGGGAAACATCAAAGCCAACCCGGTTCTTGAACAATTTAGCTTCAGCACCCACTTCAGTTTCGGATGTAATCTCAGGTTTCAGGGAAGAATTTGCAATAGTATTAGATACTTCAAATCCTGAAACATTATTCAGCGGGAATATCAAATTACCGAAACCTAATAATACATTTCCGGGAGCCAGTACAGATTCTGTTCTGTATGGAGGGGCATCGTTACCGGTTCTGCCATATGCAGCCCTAACCTTTAAAAAATCAATTTTTGCACTGGTCAGGTCTGCAAGCTTGGAAATAACCAGGCTAAGACTGGCGCCGGGATAGAAAAAGGAACGGTTGCTTGCAGGCAGCGTGGATGAGTAATCGTTACGGGCATTCAGAGTAAGAAAAGCAAAATCCTTATAGCCGATATTTGCCGAAGCGAGCATACCAAATAACCTTCTTTTTGAAAGAATGGTCTCACTTGTAGGAGGAACGGAAGAATTCGATAAATTATAAAATCCCGGGATCGTTAACTGGGTGATCCTGCTGTTAAATACCCTGCTTTCCCTTTGGTTGAAAGATCCGCCTACAAAACCTGTAATATTAAAGTCCTCACCGAGATCTTTATTAACATTTAGAAATAATTCTGAATTCAGTTCACCTGAATATTGTGCGCTTTCCGTTAAGCCTCCAACTTTGGCAGTATAACTTGCCCCTTCAAAGTTTGTCGGGTTCGGGCCTCTCCATGATCCTGAGTTAGGGCTTTCTACAGCCTGCCAGTCTTTCACCCTTGCATTGGAAAAATCTCCACCTGTACGGGACTGGATATTCAACCATTTGCTGATTTTATAGGTCATGTCCACATTACCAAAAAACCTGTCAAGATTCAACTGATTTCCATTTTCATACAATGAAAAATATGGATTGGCAGCGTAAGGCGTGAAATAATTATCAACGTTAAAGAACTTGTTAGTGTAAGCTTTAAAATCAGAGATCGGAATATCCCTGCCAATCTGGATAATGTTCTCAAAAGTTGACGAACCGGCTTCATCATCATCTGATGAAACAGTTCTTCCCATTTTATTTATATAATTGAAAGATGTATTAATTGTAAACTTATCGCCCGCTTTTAAACTTCCCCTAAGCCCCAGGGAGTTACGTTTGTAAGAGTCGGCATCAGAAGGCAAAACCCCATTACTGTAAACATTATTATAAGAAAAATAAAAATTTGCGTTATCGTTACCGCCTCTCAGGGATAAGGAATTATTTTCTTCTATACCGTAATCATAAAAATCCCTGACATTATCCTTAACGGCTGCAAAAGGCTTTATTAATCTTGAATTATCTACCGTACTTCCCCATAACCTGTCTTTACCATCCATTTTAGGTCCCCAGCTTCCGTTTTCTTCCTTATAATGAACGCCATTCCAGCCCTGTCCGAATGTATTTTGAAAATCAGGCAATTTACCTACGGATGAAAAAACGGTGGAGCTGCTAAAATCGATAGTCAGTTTTCCTGCCCGGCCTTTTTTGGTAGTAATCAGCACTACTCCATTCTGAGCCCTCGATCCGTATAAAGAAGAAGCGGCGGCTCCCTTTAAAATGGTAATGGTTTCAATATCATTAGGATTAAGGTCATTCAATCCATTACCAAAATCTTCACCCCCCTGAGCATTTAAAGTAGCAGGTCCCCTTGTTCCGGACCCGAGCCTGCTGTTATTAAAGGGAACACCATCAACTACGATCAGCGCCTGATTGTTTCCCTGCAAGGAAGAATAGCCGCGAAGGATTATTTTAGAAGAGGCGCCGGGCTGGCCTCCGATAGTTGATATATCAGCGCCCGCTACTTTTCCCTGAAGTCCGTCTAAAGCGCTTACAGGTGAAGTACGGTTAATTTCATCGGTTCTGAATGTAGTAGCCGAGTAGCCGAGTTTTTCCCTGCCACGACTTACCCCTAAAGCAGTAACTACCACTTCCTGAAGGTTTGTCTGGGGCCTCAATACAACATTAATACTGGATTGACTCCCAAATCTGATTTCAAAAGGTTGAAAACTAACAGCGCTAACTACCAGCGTAACACCCTTTTGTGCCTGGATGGTAAAATTGCCGTTCTGGTCGGCTGACACCGAAGCATTACTTCCTTTAACATTAACAGTGGCAAAAGGAACCGGTTCCCCTCTCTCATTTTTAATCTGCCCTGTAACGGAAGAAGTTTGGGCAACGGCTACAATTGTATATAATAGTAGCATGATTAATACGGAAATTTTTCTCATATGTGTAGATTGTGTTATAAAACATGGCAACATTCAAGCTTTAACATAATTTTTAAGTTAATGTTCTGCATTGTTACCAAGTGATGACAAGAAGCATTGACCAAATGCTGCACTTATATAATTGAAAGTTGAATGTCAACTTTATAAATAAGTACCCTGTTTTATAAAATAAAGCATTTATTTCTACAGCAGGTGATTAGGGATTACAGGCGGTAAAATAATGCTATGATGAACGATAACAACGGCTAATAAATATTTCTTTTAATAAAAGAATTTTCAATTCTTCACAGTGAAACCACTACCTGAAATTTTATTTCAGTTTTTTTATTACCATCAATCTTATCCAGTCCGCTACCTATACTTTGCGTTTTATCATAAATTGACTGAGCAAACCTCAGCCAGCATTCAGCAGTTGCGTTTTTTGAAATAAAGCGCTTTGCAAATTTTGAAACGTCGACATTGAGATTAACGTAGTACCTGTAACCTTTGTTGAATATTGCCGGAATGGAGAAGTTATACAACACATCGTTTTCAAAAGCATACAACCTGGAATTATATCCATTTGTTTCAAAATATTCCAACCTCATATTGCCTGACCAATGCGTTGCTGCAGGTTTATATAAGAAATCTGAAAACATCAGAAAGCCGTGTTCTTCGTCAGGCTGTTTTTTATTGTAAAAAATTATTTCGGCTCTTGAACGTAAAGATACCGAACGATTAACGGTTATATCAGCGTGAACGCGCAGGTTTTGTTTGGTTATGTTACCTAAAGCACTGGTTGTTAAACCTGCATCCGACACATTTTGCTGTTTCAACTGACTCCTGAAATGACTGTACAGCTCCACCTGTTTATTAGGAGTATAAATCAGCTCAATGTAATATTCCCGGCCTGAAGAAGGGGCATCAACCCGGTATTTCAACCAGGGAAAATGATACCTGTCGGTGTAAGCATTTAGCCTGATATATTCTGATGGCCTGAGGCAAAGCCCGGCATAAAAACCTTTCTCATTGACTGGATCTGTGTTCTCTGTAAATGCATTCGCGTTAAACGACTGATAACTTTTACTGATAGAACGATATACCAATGAAAAATCAACAGCCGGTGACAGGGAAGCCAGCAAACCACTTACCAATGCCGGATGGTAATTTTTATCAACAGCCATCTCGCCGAAGAAATGAAGGTTTTTGTAAGTATAACTATAGTCAATGCTTTCATTTCTAAAGCTTTTTCCTGACGGTGCATAGCGGGTATATGGTTTATCTTCCTTTTTCAGCGGTAAGGAAAATTTATATTGAACTGTATTAAAAGCCAGATGCCATCTGTCTTCAGCATATTTCAATGAAGCACCTGCTGTTATCTGTTGAAGGTTATTCCTGTCTTCCTGTTCATTGGGCGTACGGTGGTAGCCTGAAGAAAGAACCGAAGTAATATGGCCTTCGTCCCTGACTGAATCCTTAACGAGATTACCGCTTAATTTCAAACAGGAAAAAAACAGGGTGCTCTCCCATTTCCCTTTTTGCAAAGTGATACCCGCTCCCCGGTGAAAATTAAATTCACCTGAAGCCGTATGCGGATGCAATACAGGGGATTGTCTTTTTACCGATGCAATATCCGGGCTTTTTGAAAAGGCAAGACTTTGCCATTGTATCAATCCTTGTCCCATGTTTATCATAAAATCACCGATGGCCAGAGACTTTATGATACCCAACCTGGATAAAAACAAGTGAAAAGAGTAAAAATCGAAGCCTGCTTTTTGATTTCCTTTGAATAACTGTTCCCCTGCATCTTTATCTCCTGAAAAGCCCCATTGCAATAAATTCCTGTAATTATATGAATATCGAATCATCAACCTTTCAGGAGTTCCCATAAAATAGTTACCACTGTCTGATCGCCTGTTGTAACCTATTGGTTTTTCCATTATCCTGGAAGTCTTAAGCAAAATGCTATGACTTCCCTTATTCCATCGGTCCCTGATATTGTCTGCTATAGTAACGTTCTGAGCAATTGTTACAAAAGGCAATAATTCTTGTATAACACCGATATTCCAGGTAGGAACCGCCTGCAGTTCGTAAATATCCAGCAGGTTTCCAAAGAGACGGCGGTAATTCAGAAAGTTTTCTATTTGCAGGTCACTTAGTTGCAATAGTTCTTTTAAGTCATCTGCATCTGCGTGGTTAAGATTGAGCGGATGTTTTTTTAAATTTTCCAGTTTCAACAAAAATGAATCATCTTCCTTATCGCCACCTGCTTTCTCGGCCATAATTTCAGCATGTTGCTCTAATGCTGCAATAATACTTTCCTGCTCTTGTGCAAAGGATATGGAATAGATCAGCAGGTAAACAGGTATGAGCACCGCATATCTCATTGTTGTTCAGGTTTAGCTTGAGAAAGTATAAAAATCAGTAGCAGGGATGGTGTCAGCCCTGCCTGCGGATGCCAGTCTGCAGCCATTTCCAGCCTGAGATTTTTCAAGGAAATGCCTGCACCTGCGAAGTAGTTTCCAACAGCGGATGATATTCCACCGCGGATGAAAAATTGCTTTTCAAAAGCATAATGCATACAGACATTAATATTTACCGGCTGGTTTTCTTCTTTAATTATTTCTAATCCAACGAATAATTTTTCAGATGCTTCATATCCTAAACCGAAAGCGTATATTGACGACAGTTCTTCACCGGAGTTTTTGCCAAATTTTCCACCGACAGGATTATAGACATGGCAACCTGCATGTATTTTATTGGTGAGGTGAAAAATCGTTCCTATCTCAAAGCTGGTTGCCCCGGCACTTCCATAACCTGCAAGATTAATATGATTGTAATTGAATTGTATCCCAAGGTCAACTTTTGGTCCCAGAGACCTTCCGTATGCAATTCCTGCATGTGATTCATTATAGTTCGTAAATCCGGTGTAATCAACAGCTACTCCCGACCCACCCTGCCAGCATGGAAAAGAGATTGCCGCAGATACCGCTTTTAATTCACGGAGCATAAATCTTTTTTCGGAATACATTCCAGCAGCTATGTTTTTAACGCCGGCCAGGGAAGCCTGGTTGCCGGTAAAAGAAAACACCCCTGTGAAATGCCGGCTATAAGTTCCTACAGTGGTATAACTCACTGGAAGTGAAGATCGCAGCATCTGTGCAATACAAGGCCTGACCAATACCGGTAGCAAAATAAAACAGACATATCTCATAAGAAATAAACATTTGTGAAGCTGATATTACAGGGATCGCGTTTCTTTAATTTAATCCTGGCTGATGATTTTCTTTCCGGATTAAATTTCACACGGATCGTGCTCCAAAAAATAAGTGTTTTAACTGTATTTTCTCAATAGGCACACGTTACCTTTGCGCCATGCAAATTTTAGATGGACAGTTGGTATCACAGTTAATTAAGGACGAATTAAAAATCAAAGTTGCCCAGCTTGTTGCCGAAGGAAAAAAGATCCCACACCTTGCCGCCGTACTGATTGGCAGTAATGGCGCCAGTGAAACCTATGTCAGCGCTAAAGTGAAAGCCTGCGCGGAGATAGGTTATAAATCAACGCTGATTACGCATGATGATACGATTGAGGAAAGGATGGTTTTAAGTATCATTGAAGAGTTGAATAACGATCCTGATATTGACGGGATACTGGTTCAGTTACCATTGCCTAAACATGTTTCTGAAGAAAAAGTAATAAGCACCATATCGCCCGCTAAAGACGTAGATGGCTTTCACCCGATAAGTGTTGGAAAGATGATCCAGGGATTGGATACTTTTATTCCGGCAACCCCGCATGGAATCATGTTGCTGCTGGAACATTATAAAATTGATACAAAGGGTATGTCTGCAGCTGTAATAGGAAGAAGCAATATTGTGGGCAGACCCATGAGCATTCTATTAAGCAGTAACAGTAAACCCGGCAATTGTACTGTTACGCTTTGCCATTCTCATACAAAAAACCTTCGTCAGATCTGTCAGGAATCGGATATTATTGTGGCTGCCCTGGGCAGGCCGGAATTTATTACCGGGGAAATGGTAAAAGAGGGTGTTATTA
>CAXSIE010000062.1:0-915 GCA_964237295.1 uncultured Flavihumibacter sp.
TTAGTTCATTTATACCATCATAGAGCATTTGCCAAAACCAGGTGATGACTTTTAACAATGACTTTGTATGTTATATTTAATTCAGGTGAAAAATATAAACCTGCATACTTCGAGAGCTCTTGATCTGATTTTGTTGAATCAATTCTAGACCTCGGGCGTGTAGATTTTTTAATCCCGGGCACTTAGATAATCCAATACTGGAAAAATCAATTCAGTTTCCTGCATTGTACGAAGATATCAGTTGTTAATATACGAAAGAATGCTATTGATAGGTATAATTAGTTAGGATGCTTTAATTTTTCGCACCTGGTAAATTTATTTAAGTTATAAAACTTTTTCATTAACAGAAAGTGCCTGCTTCATCCATCACTATTTTACCAGCTGCCGGCATTATATCCGGATGAATTAAATATCTACTACAATGCCTGTTGGCACGTTCCTAAAAACAGCGTTGATCGCGTATATGATCGCGCTTCATTCTGCCTCAACGCTTTGAAATAATGAAGCGCTATGGTAACTACACTGATGCCGTTTATGTGGAGGTATCATTAAACTTCACTCATTGAAGCTTCCGGTGACAGGCTTCCGGAATACAATGATGGCAATTTTGTAACTTAAAGTCTGTCACTTAATCCAGTCAATTGTCCTGGCCGGGTGCGTCAGCTTGTTGATCGCCTTGGCCTTGCCCCTGGGTTTTGTATTTCCAGCTGAAAATGATGATGAGAATGTTTAGGACGAGGGTGACGGCGTTTGAAATAACAATGATCAAATCTTTCTTATGGATGCCGTAGACCATCCATAGAATAAAGCCTACAAGCAGGACAGCCATCATGCCCCATGACAGATCATCGGCTTTTTTCAGCTTCAAAATTTTGATTAGTTGCGGCAGCAAAGATATTCCGGTACAAACGCTGG
>CAXSIE010000062.1:925-8962 GCA_964237295.1 uncultured Flavihumibacter sp.
TAGCATCCATAATTTTTCGGTTAAAGGCTCTTCGATAATATGCTCTGTCTTGCAATTGGCGTTCCATACATGACATCATCCAGATTTTGCGCCTCGCAGGATTTATGTCCCGCCCGGTTCCAATAAGACAGTATAAAAGCCATCCTAAGGCGATTCCGGGCATCGTGGTTGTAAGTGAAGGAAGAGTTGGTAATAAGAAAAGGCGACGTATATTGATCTAAATTTTAATGTAACATATGATACCTCTTCATGAACTGACTATAGGAAGTCATGTTCAAGTATTATTAAGAAAAGTGATGATAAATGATCAGCCAAGGTTTGGTACAATTCATCTTTAAGCGAGGATAAAAAAGTAACGGTCCGGTTTCATGACAGGAAACAGCCATTGAATTGCGATACAGATGTTGAACATATTCACGGAGTAAATCTCACTAAAGAATGGCTTAAAAGTAAAGGATTTAATTCTGTAAGTAATAATGAGAATTGGGAGTTATTTGAACGCGATGGAGTTACTATTGATGTAAGTTATCAAGACAATTCCTTTGTACCAGCTTTTAATGGGCAAAACATTGGACGTTGTATTTACATTCACCGTATTCAAACCTTTTTTCTTCTATGCACAGGTGAATGGTTATACAGTTGATAAAAGAGCCTTATATTTTTTTTGTAAAAACTCTTCGGCTCCGTTTATTTGTTTAAAACAGGACGTAAAATCCGTTACATTACAGTTGTGTGCAAACTGATTTCTGATTCTGCAAGTTTTTCAAATTTTGGGAAGTCGATCGAGTTTGCCTGCTTCAGATCTCCAACTAAATAAAGTTTTTGTTTGAAAGTAAGAGCTAACGAAGAATTTCCAAGAATTTTAGAGGTACTTGTATCAATTTCAAGTAAAAGACCTAAGAAAGTCGCCACCGCGCTTTCTATTAGTATGGAATTCTCAATCACTAAAAGGCGTTTTTCATTCGGCATAAATCAACTCTTTTGTGGTGGTACCGGCCCATTCTTTTTTTCCTGTTATTCCATCGAACTTACTTAAGACCAAATGCCGGCCGGATTTACTTTATTTTCTTAGCCTCACCGGTACGCCCATTTTGATGTAGTAGTAACTTTGTAACCATGCCATTAGCATCTTTAATAAATTCAAGCTGCGCTTCAAACAACCTGGGGAAAAATTTATTTTCCGCTTCTGCAAAAACATCAAATTTTGATTGGCCGGTTGCCTGGGTCACTAATTGATGGCCTTCTTTTGTTACTGTAAGGATAAAATTGGGACCTAACTCATACTGGCCTACATATGAGCTTAAAACATCATCACTAACAGGAACTGTTTTCTTAATTGTAACACGACTAAAATCCTTCCATTTGTATACTGTTGCAACGCTGTTGACTATTTCATCAAGTATTTGTGTATTATAAGTATTTGACATTATAACAACACCGTTACCACTTTCTTCACTCCCATAATACTGAGCTACAAATCCCTCATCCACCCCTCCATGATTAAAATATTTTTCACCGCCTCTGGTTATTATAAAAACCCCAAACGCGGCTGAACTATCAACGTAAGGAGTCAGCCGAAGCGAGGTCATCTCTTTTGATAAAACCTTGCCCGACTTTCCTTGTAAGGCTAATTGTGTTTCTATGATGTAGGTTGCCAAATCTGTGGGATTAGTCCATAGACCCGCCGCTGCCTGCTCAGGATAAATGTGATATTTCCCTTTTACCGGCTGACCATCGTTATAGTATGCTGTTGCCATGTCAACACGGCGTTCAACAGGTGCAGGTTGGTTATAAAAACTGTTTTTCATACCCATTGGATTCAACACCTTGTCTTGCATAAAAGAAGTGTAAGTTGACCCTGACACATCTTGCAGAATCAACTGGGAAATCGTGGTGCCGCCTCCGGAATACTGGTATTTTAGTGAAGGCTCAAATGCAGAGCGAATGGCTGGAGTATTGGCCGGACGTTTACCATCTAATATTTCTGGCAGCGTCGGAATTGAATCACCAATTGCATACCCAGGGAAACCATGTACCGTTAGTCCGGCCGTATGACTTAGCAGATTTGCAATGGTAATCTTCTTTCCGTGAGATGCGGTATCATATGGAAACCTCCAGGTTTTAAGATAGTCATTTATATCATTATACAAGTTGAGTTTTCCTTCCTGAACAAGTTTCAAAACACCGATCGCATTTATCGATTTGCTTATTGAACCAGCCTGGAATAATGTGCCTGTAGTTACCGGCCGTTGCTCGGCACTATCAGCCCACCCGTACCCTCTTGCCCATTCGATTTTAAAGTTTTTGATCACAGCTATCGAAACACCGTTAGCATGGTAAAATTTCATCCTATCAGCCAGGGTATAGTTTAGTTCGCCATCAATTTTTATGAATGGTATTAAATTATTTTCAACAAGATGAATGTCTTTTTCAATCTTATCGCTGTACTTTTTATCCTGAGCGAATATGGGACTGGCAGAACTAACTATAATCAATAAAGCAATCAAGAACAATGACCTGCCTTCAAGTTTTTTAACAAAAGAATGTTGCATGTAATAAATATTTAAAGGGGTAGTTCTGAAGTTATGTACATTCAATATAAATGAGTGCAATTTTTATCATAGTAAGTTTGTTTTGGAATAGTAATGTATTAAAATAAAACTAATTGTGGAAGCCTGATCACCTAAAGCGCAGGCAATACTAATTCCTCCACATACCGGTGGTTACTGGCAAGATCAGCTCAACTATACCCAGTAGTAAGCATATTTTAATTATTAGCTCTCGAATATTACTTAAGTTTACTGGTTTTCAAATCAATCATAACACTATCAAACACATTTTTATTCTCTCCATCAACTTGAATGAATTTAATTGTAAGCAATTGCGATGAAACGCTTATTATAGAATAACCGAAGCCATTCAAGGATTTGTCAAATGTATAATCAGCAGTCCTTTGCCCATCAGCTGCTTCGACTGATTGTATGCCTCTTCCTCCGGTGCCCACAACCAGAAATGGAATCTCCATATTTTTCCCCTTAAAATTCAAGTATCGTGTATATCGTTGATAGTTATGGGAGTGAGCTGCAAGAACTGCATCCGGCATAATTCCACTGTCATTGCAAGCTTTGTCAATGTCGCTCAGCATATCCACACTGGAACTGTGGCTACCCTGACTCAAAGGTGGATGATGAACTGCAATGATCAGAGCTTTATGAATGTTCTTTTCTCTTGCCTTCTGAATGTTCTTCAAAATCTTTGCAAGCCAAATTACCTGTTTTTTGCCAATACTTTCGGACTGAATAAAACCGGGATTTTCAGCAACATTAGAATAAAGTCCGATAATATTTACAAATGGTGCATCTAGTAACCAATAGACGCCCGGTTGATTCACCATTTCCCGAAAGATACTGCCAGCGGCAGTAGGAACGCCTGGAGTATCCCGGCAAAAGTTCTTCTTAAAAGCTTCAAGTGTTGTAGCCTGCCCGGTTGAGGATCCATTAAACTTAAATAACTCCCCATCATGGTTACCCGGTATTGCAATAAATTTCCCAGGGTATTTTTTATAAGGTACATAAAATTGTGCATGATATCCTCGATCCGTATTATCGTAATAATCAACATCTCCAAGATGAAGGAAAAAAGCCGGTGATTTAGACGAATTGTCTATATCGAAATCCGCTGACATTGCATTTGCCACAAATTCTTGATCCTCCCCATTCTCATGACCAGTATCGCCGGTAGCATGAAAAACTATTGATCCCGCGTTCGCAATTTCTTTTGTGCCATCATCTCCAATGATATTTTCAAGCTTCATAATGGAATCACCCCTCACATCAGGAATTTTCTCAAGTTTTGTCTTGATATGATCTATCATTCGCTTTCCTACGCCAGATATAGCCTGCCGTGATTCAACAGGCACATTTGTAAAGAATGGGTGCGCATAACGAAACACTTTTTTAGTGGACATTTTTTAGTTATTTGAGTAGAAAAATCAATATGAAAAGCACACAGAGAACGGAATTACTGCCTAGATAAGATATTAAATATCTTACTTTAACAAAATGGTCTTAAAAAGGGAAACATGTACTTAAAAGGTTGAAAATACCTTTGAATATTAATAATCTTCAAAGAATTATTGAAATCGTTTTTCTGATAATAACTTTTTTATTCAATATATTAATCACGTTTCAGGTGAATTAAGTATGTGATAATTAGCTGAATTTACGCTTTAGTAGATATTGAACTTTAAATAACAATTTCCTAATGTTAAGCTTAAATTGTCAAAACCTTAATCAATTCACTTACATTAGGTACACCAATTCCAGTAATCATATCATATCCTTTATTAGCTTTATAGGCCCCGTTGGTGCCATTTTGTATATCCCGAAAACAGGCCGTTCCAATTAACGGATAAATCAAAGGATTTAGGAAGGGAAGAGGAGGTTTCTTGTTCCTTACCCTGGCCTCATTTATTAACGCGCAAAATCCTGCCCATACAGGGGCACTCCAACTAGTACCACCCATCTGTACTACCTTGCCATGCAACACTAGAAATGCTCCCTGGTTAGGATCAGCCGTCAAACTCACATCTGGAACTAACCGCTGACTGCCGGCAGGTATCCCTGTTCCCACTTGCCACACAGGACGAGGAAATAATACACTTTTACCACCCCCACTACTACTCCAGGCTGATTCATTTCCAACTGAGCCCACTGATGTAAGCTTTAAAGTCGTTCCCCCAACCCCAATAACGTTGGGATCTGATGATTCATACTCTACCTGAGTCGGTCCATTTGAGGAATGGCCAGAAGAATCCGGGTTTGAGCCAGCATCGCCGCTCGATACAAATATATTTACACCGGAAGCCGCCAGAAACAGGAACTTCTGGTGTTGTGCGGCTGCTTCTCCCTTTGACATATAAGTTTCTCCTAAACCAAGACTAATAGACATCTGATGCATGCCGGCCTGGCTCGGCAGATCTGCAATGATCCTGTCAAGGGCCTTATCAAGGTCTACAAATTGTAGTGAGCCGCTTGCGTATACCCTGATATTGGCTCCTTGAGCAATTCCACTTGTCCATGACACATCCAACGTTTCTTCTCCTTCTGCAGGCGGAAGTGCTACGTTTTTCACATTTATTTTTTGTACTTGGCTTATTGATGTTTTTGAATTATTACTTTTCCAAAACGCCTTTAGGTCTTTATCGTCCGGAAAAGTATCAATAAGAATAGCTATCGTTTGACCTTTTCCTGTAACCGATAACCCGTCTGCATTATATGCTTTCAAAATTTCCGAAGTGAGGTATGGAGGCGCATTCTGAACGTTAGGTGAAGGAACGACGGCTTGTTTCGCTTTTGCACTGTTCACCCTGCCAGCCTTTTGTTTTAAGGAAGTTGATTTTCCATTTGTTTGTTCCAGCAAATTCCAGCGGTTGTCATTCAAGGGTGTAAATCTCCTAAAATGCTTTTGCGCATGCCGATAGGGCTGCAAACCAACAATTGCTCGAACGTTCTTTCCGATCTCGGAAGGTAAGCTGGGTGCGTTTTGAGCTGCGGTATACGAGATTCCATCCTTGGTAACCCGAGTCATATTTACATCAAGGCTTTTTTCGATCTGTGCTACACTTGCTTGTGCGTATACACTCGTACCATCATCCGAAATACTTTCAATTTCGAATCCCTGACCTTTTAACCACTTGATCAACGCATCACGATCGGTTGGATCTGCAGAATAATTCTTTTTTAATTCATTATAAGGAACAACTTCTCCCTTCGCAACCCTTTCTTCCAATTGCGATTGTAAAGTAGAATTAAGGGGGAGGGAAAACAAAAGGCTCATTTTTTCATCAAGATGTTCAGGAGCCTTATTGTTAACGATAAGGCCGTTATGCGTAAAGCCTGATTCTTCCGGAAGAGGTAATATGCTATCGTTGAAAACTGTACGATCACTCATAGGTTGTCATTTTTAAATTATGAAAAATAATGGTATAATAGAAGGAATGGGAAAGCATATATCTAGAAAAAAGCCAGGATATTGTAAACACTGTACATTAATCTAAATATAGCATTACATTAAAGAATGCCGGTTTTTCAATGAATATTTTAAATAGCAGAAACTTTGATTAGGTGCGAATTAAGAAGAAAAAAATCAACTCTAAGTGAATTGATAAATACTAATATGGTTCTAATAGGAATTATAAAGAAAGAATCACAAGGGAGGGATACATATCAAATGTATATGATACTTTGAAAATTTTAAAATTATTCTATGCTAAATTCCTTTAACCAAATGTTAATGTACTAACGGTTTAAGAAGTTAACGTTACTGGAAATTCATTAGCAATGACTTCTTCAACAGTTTTTGGTATGACCCGATTATTAAATTTACCAAGAATGGCTAATGTTTCCCGGTACTCCATTGCTTCCGGTAATCTTGAAAATTCGGCATTTAAACCAATGGTTTTAACCTGTGCTTCAATTTCATCTAGGGTAACCTTAAAGAATTCCTTGCGGTAATTTAGCATATTCACCTTTTTGTCTGTAAAGGCTTTATGGAGTTCATATTCAAGCGTTCTGGCTTCGTCAGAATATATCATGGCGTGAATATCAAATTGAAACGGCACTAAAGCATCCCCTAACTCCCTGATCCTGTCTTCAGGTTCCAATCGTCTGGTCATACCAATTTCACATGTTCCCCTCGGTTACTCATGCAAATTGATTTTGGTTAGCCATATCATTAGTAGTGTATCAAATGTCTGTTCGAACCAATCAATGAATGCCTGCATTGATAACTCAAAAGCAAGTACCTTTTCATTCATTTCGATCTTTATAAAGCCGTTGTTAGAATCTCTCTCAGTAACAGTGATGGTAACATTATCTTAAAGTTTCTAAAAATGCGTTTCTCAGCTTTATTATCTCAACAAGCTTGTTCCATAATACCGGTGTGATTCTGCCATGCTGAGCGTTTGTTTCCTGCACCCAGGCCTTGTTATCTTTAAACACCTGCGTTTCCCATTTGCGATACGCTGACAATAGACTAATTGCCATATCATGCCTTCGCCTTAGATCTTCTCTTGCTCTGTCCCCTTGCTCACGCTTCCAAGCTTCAAACTTCAAGTGATTGGCAATGGCAAAGCAACCTATGCAAGTGGAAGTTTTTATAAATAATTCCAGGATGTGTAATAGCAGGATCATGTTGATTACTGGAAAACATTGAAAACTAACTTCCGAGTTTAACTCTATCCATCTTTGAACAGAATCGTTTGCTTTCAACCAGCAATCAAACACGTTATTAGCAACATACTAACTAATTTATGTGAACTATCACCCAATTTACGCAAGCTAATCATTCAGGCTTTCTATTCAAATCATTATAGAATAATTTCATTGTCAATATATTTTTTTACAATTTTCCATGCACAGCATAAAAACCTTTTGTATGAACACATACATGACCAAAACTATTTTCTCAAGCTTAGCTTTAATCCTGAGTTGAAAAAAATAGAACAGCTTTATCGCCAATGCCTTAACATCGGCAGCATGGCTGCATGAAAACTACCGAACTATTGTAATTAGAATATTTTGCAATTCAGATTGAAAAAAACAGTAAAAAAACATTTTAGAGATGCAAAAAAATTATTAACTTGTTATAGAATGATTTATGAACCTCATTATTTCTAACTTTTTAGTAGAATCGACGCATAACAGTTCGGTTATAAAGTCTCTGGCAATCCAGATAATTCCATTAACGCAACTATTACTTTTAAAGAACAGGGATGAAGATTTTAGATGAAATAATTAACTATTAAGAAGGGTTATGTGATAAAGTTTGAAGAGAGCCTTTGACCTTATAGGTGACTCTGCTATGCTTATTAATTTACTATATAAGCTTACTAACTTAAAGTTGGAATGACGGGCATAAGAATGATTGGCCTGATTCAAAATAAAATTTTATAACCAGTTTAATTTTATAACCGATAACAAGAAATTACTTGATTCATGTTTGACTCCAGTTCTAATTAATATATTAAATGCAAGT
>CAXSIE010000062.1:8972-16511 GCA_964237295.1 uncultured Flavihumibacter sp.
CGAGAAAGATACTCGTGGTGCGCTTTTCTTTGATAAAGCGATAACTTTTTTTGTAAAAGGTGTTTTTAAGGCTGTTTAATTGATCTATCATGAGAGTTTAAAAGATTGAATTAAATTTTCATACAAAACTGTTTCGATTGTAATAAAATATAGCTCTATGTCTGCCCGGTTAATAAACTTTTTCTCCAGGTATATAGAGACACCCTTACGGCTAAATGCGGGGCAAGGCACATATCTTTCAGATTAGATCTTTCTCTTTAGAAGCTATGTGCTCGGCCGCAGGGCTTTTACATTTAGTTATTGACAGAATGTTGCAGTAAAATCATATCCGTCCCCGCTTCCTATAAACTGCAAACTATGCGAAATAGCGTACAACTTTATTACACAAGCTTACTTAATAAAGAATGCATATATAGTAAAGAAGATAAACATAGCAGGCCGTTTTACTTATGTCTTTAGCACTGTCCTGATATTGGGTGGTGCTATTTTGATATTTTAATAAGACGACCCACGTTCCCCCGGCACCGTTGCATTTTTATAAACTACATCTTTCAAACTTTCAGTGCTAAAAAATACATTATGTTTAACGAAGACGATCTCCTTAATACACCGCCTCTGCCCAATAAAGCTGCTTTAGTTGAAACAGCCGGGCAGCAGGTTCTGCAGGCAGCAGAACAGAAGATCATGCAAATGTCTGAAGCGGCGATCGCTCAAAAGAGCCAGAAAGCAACAGAAGTAATTGCTAAAGCCAATCAGGTTGTTCAGGCAACAAATCAAATATCGGGTGTATCAGGCGGACTAACGTATAAGGATAATGACATTGCTTCCAGAGTCCATAAGAAGAATTTTGCTTCTGATACTTCAGCTAATACTGGCGGGAACATTGCCATCGACCCGCAACAGCATGCACTTCAGGTTGCAAAAGAACTGGGCATTATACCACAGATGACTGCGGAAATAACTATTGCAGGTGAGTCTATGAACAGATATAGCCACTTTACAATAAGCCAGCAAAGTGACCAACACCACTACTTTTCAATTACTTACGACCATGATATGCAGCATCCTGAGAGTACCCCTCTTGCTGAAGTTTTTGACCTTACTGGCGAGTTGGCCTGCTTCACCATCTATCCTGGCAACATTCCAGGTGCACCGCAGCATATGTTCACCGGTATTGTCACCCGGGCCTTTAAAAGTTTCGACCACAATCCAATCGGCTCTCTGGTAGTGGAAGGATACGCTCCTACTTATCTGCTGGATGATAAGCGTACTCAATCTATCAACTCATGGTACAAGAAAGATATAGCATCCATCATACAAGAGCTTACCAGGCCCCTGCAGCCATACCAAACGAATGTCATTGCTAATCCAAAAAATATTACAAGTACCGACTACATCTGCCAATACAAAGAAACACCTTTTCAATTTATGCGCCGCATGGCTTACGACTTCGGGGAGTATCTCTTTTATGACGGCATAAACCTTTACTATGGCAAACCGCAGACCGGGCCGGCTATCGAGATGTTGTACGGTACTGACTGCGAAAACCTACGAATTAGCTTTGAGCTTAAGGCAGTGAATCACTCACACCTCGTTTACCATTCAGCTACTGATAAGAAAGAAATAAAGAATGCTCCTGGCAGCATTGATGGCCTGGAATACCTTGCTAAAAAAGCTTATGAAAAATCAAGGCAAACCTTCACTGCTCCATCTGTGATGCCTGCTCCTTTACGGGTATCACCAAAACCAGAGCTGCTGGACGTAGCATTAAAAAGCCATGCAGCCTCTGAAGCTGCCAGCATGTACAAGGTTAGCGGCACATCTAGGCGCCACGAGCTTAAAGTAGGAGCTATCATTGATTTATACACTATCAAGGTAGATGGCGGCCTTCAGGTAGGCAAAGAGTCTGTAGGGAAATTTTTCGTTACCAGTGTATTACATAAAATGGAGCCCAGCGACAAGTACCACAACGAATTTGAAGCAGTGCCGGAAGGAGTGCCTATGCCGCCGATGGAAGACATTGAATACCCGCTGGCTGAGGCGCAGCCAGCTATGGTAACCAGTAACAAAGATCCCCAGGGACAGGGAAGAGTCAGGGTTAAGTTTTTCTGGTCCCAGAACGATGCAGGGATAAGCGACTGGATAAAAGTGCTTACGCCGGATGCCGGAGGTTCGGAAAAAGTAAGCAAGAACAGGGGGTTTGTTTCTATTCCTGAGGAGGGAGATTTGGTGATGGTAGACTTCAGGTATGGCCAGCCCGATCAGCCTTTTGTCGTCGGCAGCATGCATCCCGGCACTAAAGCCAGCGGCGGTGGAGAAGGAAATAATATTAAGAGTTTAAGCAGTAAAAGCGGTCATTCACTTACCATGAATGATGGGGCTGGCATAACGCTTAGGGATAAATCCAGGCTCAACCATATATCCGTAGATGGAAAAAATACCATTACTATTACGGCTGCCCACAACATAACCCTTACTAACGGCAAATCCACCATATCATTGATTGATGGCAACGTTTCGATAAAAGCAGACCAAAGCATCGATATACAAGCACCATCAATAACAATAGGAAGCATTGGTGGCGAAAAGCCAACCTTAATAATGAAGTCACAGGCTCAAACAATGATTACAGAAGCAGAAATAGAATTGATTGATAAAGCGCCAAAAATGAATATAGGAGATCCGGACAAAACCAATCTGCTGTCAATCGCTTGTGCTGGTTTGATAGATATAGGCGCCAAGGGAATGGCAACGATTGCAGGGGGAGAAGTTCAAATAAACAAGAGCTAATGGAAAGGCAGTATATTATTCAACGCAATAATGCAATAAAGCAACGTACGTTCCGCTTTACCATGCAGGTAAAATCAATTATAGGAACAATGAGCTACGAAAACGCTACAGAGGTTTTACTGCGGCAAACATGGATAAGCAGAAAAGGTGAAAATGATATTTTTGAACTATCCCTTTTAGAACATAAGCAAACGAATGAAAGGGGCGTTCATCAATGGGATAAGGAATTGAACAAAATAAAAAACAAACTGGCATTTGAGGCTAATGCAGCAAATTGTAGCACTGTACGGGTAACGAATATAGCGGAGATCGCAGAAAAATGGCAAAAAGTAAGGCCGGTTATGCTACAGAATTACGGGCATACGGATTACCTGAAGTATATAATAAAGGGTACAGATAGTTTACTGCAGGATGAAAAGGGACTCACAAAAGCCACAGCAGCTGCTAACGAGCATGTAATGCTATTGCCTGGCATTTATGGTATTTACACAGCCGAAAAAGTAAAATGCTTACCGGCACGAAGCATCAGAAGCGTGCTTCCGGGCATTCATTTACCAATAAAAGCTGTTTGTCACCTTAAAGAATATAACGAGATAACAGGGGCCTGTAGCTTCTTAATAGAAGGAACGCCTGATTACGAAAATTTCGAAGAGGCTACATTCAGACAGGCTGTAAAAGAAATGACCAAAACCTTTAATGCCCGAACTACTATGGAAGTAGGCTATTTAGAAAAATATGATTTAGACCAACATCATTGGATAAATTCAGCCGGTAGGATGTATCAATATCACTTACCGGGATTTATAAGTAACGAAACGATTTGTACGTTAGCAAAAGAAAACTAAGGACATGGCAGACTTTTATGTACCTGATAATGTTTTTTTAGCTTGTGATAAAGGCACATGTATCTGCCAGCTAAAAGCAACTAATTATAGCAGGACAACAATATACGGCGAGCATATAGCTAACGAGGCAGACAAGTTGCCCAATGTTAATATAATGCCTATGGGCGTTTGTACTGTTACAAAAGCCCCTTGTATGCCATTGCCCATAGCGTGGCAGGATGTAAAAGATGGTATTAGCGTGGGAGGCTTCCGGCTTTTATTAAAAAAATCCATACTTCCCTGTGGTGCCGGCGGCAAAATAGACATTCATTTTACCAGGGCCGAAGCACAGGCGGTAGCCGATGCAAACGCCGCAGCCTTAAAAAAGGCAAAAGAAGAAGACAAGCCCTGGTATGAGAAAACATTTGATTTTGAAGCAGGCTTTGCGGAAGGTGTATGGGATGGCGCTGCAGGTTTGGTAGAAGGTGTAGCTCATATGGCAAGGCATCCTGTTGATACGGTAGTAGGTATGGCAACGCTGGTTTATAAAGTAAACGCTGCAGTTTACAATCCCAATAACTGGAAAAAAGCTGCGAGCTGGGCCAGCAAAGGAGAAAATTGGTCAAATACCTGGGATAGCACAAAAAAATGGGCATCTGAGCAATCGCCAGAAGACTGGGGGAGGCTTGCCGGCAGAGGAACGTTTGAAGTAGCGCTCGCAGTTGGCACTGGCGGGGCAGGCACGGCGGCCGAAAGCGCAAATGTAGCTGGTAAGGCAGCTGAGTTAACAGAGATAGTCAACGCTGCCAGCAAAGGAGCTGAAGTAGTCAATGCTGCAGGTAAAGGAACTGAAGTAGTCAACGCTGCAGGTAAGGTAGAGAAAGTAGGTGCTGTATTAACAGATGGCGAAAAGGCCGCTAAAACTGTTGAAGAGACCACTGAAGCCGAAGCAGAAGCTGCAGAACGTTGCACCCGCGGAAAATGTACTAAGAACGGGCATCCTGTAGATATGGCCACCGGCGAAATGTTTATCGAAACCGTGGGTTTTGAGCTGCCGGGCCTTATACCCCTAACATGGAATGCTGTATGGTTTAACAGCAGTATTTACCAGGGGCCAATGGGCAGTGGCTGGAGCCATAGTTACGACCAGTTTTTGATTGCAGATGCAGCCAGAGGCGAAATTACTTACCGCACTGCCGATGGCAGAGATATTGTGTTTCCCTACTTAACGGAAGAAGGAGCATCTTACTATAAACGAAGTGAGAAAACCACTTTGTATCGCCAATCCAGGGGCTATAAGCTACACAACCATGTACAGCAGCTACAGTATGTATTTTTGTACAATACTGCCGCACAAAAGCATGTTTTGGAAGCGATATACAATATTGACGGAGCTGCTGTAAAGTTTAAGTATGAAGATGGTTTGCTTACTAAAATTATTGATAGTTGCGGGCGGATATTGGCATTAAGTTACAATGAAGCAGGGCAGGTAACAGAAGTGGCTTTGTTGCCTGACAGCCTTTTGCTGCCGCCTGAATCGTTTATTTCTTATGATTATAATGAACGAGGCTGCCTTATAGCTATCACTTATCCCCTTAAAAATAAACAGCACTTTTACTATAATGCTTTTAAGCAGATAATTAAGCATAAAGTCCGTGCAGGCATTAATTTTTATTTTGAATATGACGGTACCGGCCCTGCAGCTAAATGTCCACGTACATGGGGCGACGGCAATGTATTAGGCTATCATTTTACTTTTGAAGAAGGCAAAACGACATCTGTAAACAGCCTGGGCCATACTACTATTTATTTTCATAAGAATGGTTTGGTGTACAAAACCATTGATCCTTATGGCCACATCACCTACAACAATTACAATGAATTTCGCGAGCTCGTGTCGCAAACTGATGCGCTAAGCAATACCACTGTATACACTTACGATATCAAGGGCAATCTCACAAATACCTTTTTACCCAACGGTGCAGCTATTTCAATCAGATACAATAATCGAAACCTGCCTGCAAAAGGTATTGACCCCGATGGTGGCACATGGGAATGGGAGTATGATGAAGCAGGACACCTGATAAAGGAAATCGATCCACTTGGGCAGCAAACAAGCTATCAATATAATAATCACGGCAACTTAACGCAACTTACCGATGCAGCGGGGCGCACAACCTTTTTTGATTATAACACCGAAGGCCAGCTCATAGCAACGCATGCCCCAGACGGACAGCGCACGCAATGGCGTTACAACTACCGGGGGCAATGCACCGCCGTGCTGTTTGCTAATGGTAAAGCCCGGCATATCTATTACGATGCAGCAGGCAACATTATAAAAACAGAAGAGCCCGATGGCAACATACGCCACATTATCTACAACGCCTTAGGCAAACCCCTCCAAGCAAAAGACAGCAATACCGATATTGTTTTTAACTACGACCTCACGGGCCAATTGATCAGCCAGCGGCAGGGTGGGGAAAGCGTACGATTTACCTACGACACTCAACTGAACCTTACTTCGGTTATTAACGAGGAAGACAGCCAATACCTTTTTGAGTTGGATGCCAACGGGCAAGTGATAACTGAAACGGGCTTCGACGGCCTTACCCGCCGTTACCGGCGCAATGCTACAGGACAGATAACAGAGGTATTGCGACCCAATGGGCACCGTATACATTATGAATATAACCCCATAAGCAAGATAACAAATGTAAGGTACCACGACAATACAAGTGAAGCATACACTTATAGCCCTGGCGGACGGTTGCTTTCAGGCTCTAATGAGCAGGATACAGTGAGCTTTGCCTACGATGCTCTTGGCCGGGTACTGGCCGAAAATACTGCAACAGGCAGCATCACCAGCCTGTACAATGCCTTGGGGCAACGTGTTGCACTTACCAGTACATTAGGCGCCCATATACAACTGGAGCGTAATTCAATGGGCGATGTAATGCAAATGGACGCAGGTGGCTGGCGTGCCACGATAAAACGTAATGGCGAAGGCTGGGAGACCCACAGGTCGCTGCCCGGTGGTATCAACAGCCGGTGGCAAACCGATGAAGTGGGCCGTCCGGTAGCACATCAAATATGGAATATGCGTACGCTCCAATTCAGTCGGCAAAAACGGTACAGATGGGGCGCCGGCAACCGCTTGCAAGAAGTACAGGATATCCTCAACAATCAACAAACCTCCTTTATCCACAATGCGGCAGGCTACCTTACAGCCGCCCGCCACAGCAACAGCCTGCATGAAATACGTAGTGTTGATGCAGTGGGAAATCTTTTTGAAAGTAACGACCACAGCGACCGGAAGTACGCCAAAGGCGGAAGGCTCACAACCAGCAAAAGTGCGGTTTACAGCTATGATGAAGAAGGAAACCTTACAGAAAAAAAACAAAAAGACGGCCGGGTATGGAAGTATGAATGGAACGCAGCCGGCATGCTGGCCAAAGTAATACGACCTGAAGGGGCAGCAGTGTCCTTCGGATATGATGCCCTTGGCCGCAGGGTCCGGAAAAAGTATAAGCAAACAATTACCAAGTATGTATGGGACGGCAACAAGCCGCTGCATGAGTGGAAAGAATTTGACACCAGGAATGCCTCACCCGATGATTTAATTACCTGGGTATTTGATGAAGACAGCTTTGCACCTGCGGCCAAATTAAAAGGCGGCAAAAAATACAGCATTGTGGCCGACCATTTAGGTACGCCGGTACAGGGATTTAATGCTGAAGGTGTTCTGATCTGGGAAAGAGACCTTGATATTTATGGTAGGGAAAAAATGCTGAAAGGGGAAGAAGGCTTTTGCAATTACCTTTACCAGGGGCAAATGCTGGATAGTGAAACAGAACTAGCGTATAATCGATTTAGGTATTACGCACCGGAAGAAGGAATATATGTATCATCTGATCCTATTTCTGTT
>CAXSIE010000063.1:0-2983 GCA_964237295.1 uncultured Flavihumibacter sp.
GCGTGAATTAAAATTACTGCTCATTTCAAAACCATAAGCACCTGCATTATAAAAAACCAGGAAGTCGCCTTCCCTGATTTCAGAAAGCTGCCTGTCCCACGCGAATGTATCGGTTTCGCATATATTACCAACAACGGTATAAATACGTTCACCGGAATCAGGGTTTGAAATGTTTTCTATACGGTGATAGGAATCATAAAACATAGGACGAATCAAATGATTGAACCCGCTGTTAACACCGGCAAAAACAGTGGCAGTGGTTTGTTTGATAACATTTGTTTTCACTATAAAGTATCCGCATTCACTTACTAAAAATTTTCCGGGTTCAAACCAAACTTCTATTTTACGATTGTTTTTCTTCTCATAATTATTGAAAGCTTCCGTTACTTTCTGGCCTTGTAAATTGATATCGGTTTCTACATCATCTTCTTTATATGGCACTTTAAAACCGCTTCCCAGGTCAATGAATTCCAGATCGGGAAAATACTTTGCAAGGTCAAACATTATTTCAAGACCCTGGAGGAAAACACCCAGGTCTTTTATATCACTACCGGTATGCATATGAATGCCCCGCACCAATAAGTTGGTAGACTTTACAATCCTTTCTATATGACGCATCTGGTGAATGGATATTCCAAATTTGCTGTCTATATGACCTGTTGAAATTTTATAGTTGCCTCCTCCCATAATATGTGGATTGAAGCGGATGCAGATCGGATAACTATCTCTATAGCGGGTGCCAAATTTTTCCAGCATCGAGATACTATCTATATTAATATGCACACCAAGATCTTTTCCTTCTTCAATCTCATTAAAGTCTACACAATTAGGTGTGAAGAGAATTCTATCTTTAGTAAAGCCGGCTTTAAACCCCATCTTTACTTCATTGATGCTCACGCAATCAAGTGATGCGCCTATGCTTTCCACATACTTAAGCACATTAATATTACTGAGTGCTTTACATGCATAAAAAAAACGTGCGTTACATTCCTTAAAAGCAGCCTGTAATTTTTGGTATTGTTCTTTTATCTTTTCTGCATGATAAACATACAATGGAGTTCCAAACTCATTGGCAAGTTCTACCAGGTATTCTGAAGATAACTTTTGTAACATAATTGCGAATATACTAAAAACCCTGTCAGCGTTTAAGCTCCAGGGTTTACTTATTAATCACTTTATACGTATCGAAAGACAGGCTAATCTTTTTCATTTTTATCATCTTCTTTTCCTTCAGTTGTTCCTTCCTGCTTATCTTTCAATCCATCAAGCTCATCATTGTGCTGCTTGTTAATTTGCTGGTCAACTACGTCATCTTCTTCAGAAGTTTCAAGAACTTCCGGATCTATAGCTTCGGTAGTTTCATCCATTAACGCTGTCGAATCATCAGTGTTTCCGGGTTGATCTTCTTCAATATCTTTAATACCTCCAATTTCCTTAACAACAGTTCCTTCAACACCCTGCTCAGCAAACACTTCTTTTATTCTTGGCAATTCTTCCGGTGAGTTAATTCCAAAATAGTCCATAAAACTTTTAGACGTAGTGTATATCAAAGGTTTCCCCGGCAATTCTTCATTCCTTCCCGTGATAACAATCAAATCTTTTTCCAGCAGTTTCTGAATGCTATAATCACTGTTAACACCACGGATTGATTCTACTTCGACCTTTGTTATAGGTTGCTTGTAGGCAACGATTGCAAGCGTTTCGAGGGAAGCAGCGGAAAGGCGCTTTAAAAATTTTTCGCCATTAAGCTGGGCAACTGTTTTATGATACTCTTTTTTTGTTAGAAATTGCCAGCCACCACCACTTTGCTTCATCTCGAAAGGATACAATGAAGCTGCATATTTTTCAATAATTGCTTCAATCGCAACATCAACCTGTTCAACATTCATCTTATCTTCCGTAAGAACAAACGCATTGTTTATAAGCTCGGTAAGCTCTAAAGGTGTTAATGGCCTTTCGCTGGCGAAGATTAACGCTTCTATATGAGGAATGATACTTGAGATGTCCATATTAATTCGCGTTTACGTATTACCCACAACCACTGCATAGGATTACAACCAACGCTTTAACCTTGTAATGCCGCAGCGCCACTTACTATTTCCGTTAACTCTGTAGTAATAGCCGCCTGCCGGGCCCTATTGTAAGAAATTTTAAGGGATTTTAATAACTCATTAGCATTTTCACTGGCTTTGTCCATAGCCGTCATCCGGGCTCCGTGCTCGGAAGCATTTGCATCCAATACGGCTTTAAATAACTGAGTATTTAAAATTTTAGGCATCAGCTCGGCAATAAGTTGTTCTTTGGCCGGTTCAAAAATAAAATCGGTCTTTTTATCTCCGGCTTTAGCCACTGTTTTCGGAATAGGTAAAAAGCGCTCTACAGAAAAGTATTGGGTGGCTGCATTTTTAAATTCGCTGTACACCAGTTCCACTACATCAAACTCTTTATTTTCAAATGCTTTAACAGCAGCCTGCGCGCAAGCCTGAACAGTTTCGAAAGTCAGGTTGAGAAAAATATCTTTATGAGTAGCATCAGCGTTATAATTTCCTTTAACCAATTGTTCATATCCTTTTTTGCCGATATTCCAGATATGAACGTTACCCTTTGCGAGTTGCGATGAATACTTTTCTGCTATTGAAGACTTTGCAAGCTTAATGATATTGGCATTATAGGCTCCGGCTAATCCGCGGTCACTGGTAATAACGATAAACAAAACTTTATCAATGGGCCTGTCCGTGGCCAGGGAGCCGCCTACTTCACCTTCCGTATTACTGACGATATTACTCAACATTTCCTGCAGTTTCCGGGCATAAGGACGCATCTGGGTGATCGCTTCCTGAGCCCTGCGTAATTTTGCCGCACTTACCATTTTCATAGCTTTGGTAATCTGCTGAGTGCTTTGAACTGATTTAATGCGGTTACGAACTTCTTTTAATGCACCTGACATAAAAGTTGATTATTATATTAAATGGTAATGCTCCCC
>CAXSIE010000063.1:2993-11878 GCA_964237295.1 uncultured Flavihumibacter sp.
AAACGGACTTATATATTACTGCAGGTCTGAAATTCTGTAACCAGAAAGAACTGCAAATAATTAAAGAATACGTTAATCAATTCTGAAGCCGTTCGTCCCCACAATTAAACTCCCTGTTATTTGTTACCTTTATGCACTGTCAATTTGACTATAAAAGAACTATAGCATTATTGTTGACACCACATCAATTCAATTTTAAAAATTTATCAACATATACATAAATTATGATAGGTTTTATTTCAAAAATGTTCGGAGGAAGTAAATCGGAGAAAGATGTTAAAATCCTTCAACCGGTTGTGGAAAAGGTTAACGGATTTTATATAACCTACCAATCCATTTCCAATGATGAGCTCAGAGCAAAAACGACTGAATTTAAAAATCGGATCAATCACCATCTTGAAACTATTGATGGCGCCATCGCTCATCAACAGCAGGAAGCGGAAGCCTTACCTATAACAGATATGGCTGGCCGCGATGCGGCTTATCAACTCATAGATAAACTCAAACGCGACCGGGACGAACAAATTGAGGAAGTACTTAAAGAAATCCTGCCCGAAGCTTTTGCCGTGGTAAAAGAAACCGCCCACCGTTTTTCTACCAATACAGAACTGGTGGCTACCGCTACAGACCTCGACAAAGAGCTAAGTATAAAAAAACAACATATTCGCATTGAAGGTAACAACTCCATCTATAAGAATACCTGGATGGCGGGTGGCGGAACCGTAACATGGAACATGGTGCATTATGATGTTCAGCTGATCGGGGGATCAGTGCTTCATTCCGGAAAAATCGCTGAAATGGCTACGGGTGAAGGTAAAACACTGGTTTCTACTTTACCTGCTTATCTGAATGCCCTGGCAGGCGAAGGCGTACACATTGTAACGGTGAATGATTACCTGGCGCGACGTGACAGTGAATGGAACGGTCCTATCTTTGAATGGCTGGGATTAAGTGTTGATTGTATAGACAAACACCAGCCCAACAGCGAAGAAAGAAGAAAGGCCTATTATTCAGACATTACTTATGGCACTAATAATGAATTTGGCTTCGATTACCTGAGGGATAATATGGTGCACAATCCTGATGAAATGGTACAGCGCAAGCACCATTTCGCTATGGTGGATGAAGTAGATAGTGTGTTGATAGATGACGCCCGTACCCCACTGATCATTTCCGGTCCTGTTCCCCGTGGGGATGACCAGCAATATCATATCCTTAAACCAAGAGTGCTTCAACTGGTGGAAGCGCAGAAGCAGGTTACGAATAAATTTTTAACGGAAGCCAAAAAGAAATTCGCGGAAAACAATGATGATCCGAAAGATGGTGGTCTTGCTTTAATGCGGGCCTGGCGGGGCTTACCTAAAAGCAGCGCTTTGATCAAGTTCCTGAGTGAGCCCGGTGTTAAAGTAAAACTGCAGAAAACAGAAAATCATTACCTGGCAGACCAGCAGAAAGAAATGCCAAAGGTAGATGCTGAACTGTTTTTTCATATAGATGAAAAAAACAACCAGGTAGATCTGACCGATAAAGGGCTTCAGATGATTACCAAATCCGGAGAAGATCCCGACTTCTTTGTATTACCTGACATAGCTATGAAACTGGGAGAATTAGATAAAGACAGTTCCATAATTGACGATGAAAAACTGCATAAAAAGGAAGTGATCCTTAATGAATATTCTGTTAAAGCCGATCGCATTCATACTGTACAGCAACTGTTAAAAGCTTATACCTTATTTGATATTGATGTTGAATATGTGGTAATGGAAGGACAGGTTAAAATTGTTGATGAACAAACAGGCCGTATCCTTGACGGTCGTCGTTACTCAGACGGATTGCACCAGGCAATTGAAGCGAAAGAAAACGTTAAGATAGAAGCCGCCACTCAAACTTATGCTACCGTTACATTACAGAATTATTTCAGGATGTACCATAAGCTGGCGGGTATGACCGGCACTGCAGAAACAGAAGCCGCAGAGTTATGGGATATCTATAAACTGGATGTAGTAAAAATTCCTACCAATGTTCCTGCGGTAAGAAAAGACCAGCAGGACCTTGTTTACAAAACAAAAAGAGAAAAATACAAAGCTGTTATTGAAGAAATTGACAACTTACGCAATGCCGGCAGGCCGGTACTTGTAGGAACTACTTCGGTTGAAGTAAGTGAACTGCTGAGTAAAATGCTGAATGGCAAAAAAATCCCTCATAATGTTTTAAATGCAAAGCAACACGCGCGTGAAGCACAGGTAGTTGCTGAAGCCGGATTAGCAGGCGCCATTACAATTGCCACAAACATGGCAGGCCGGGGTACAGATATCAAGTTGGGACCCGGTGTTAAAGAAGCAGGAGGTTTGGCCATAATAGGTACGGAACGTCATGAAAGCCGTCGGGTAGACAGGCAATTACGTGGTCGTGCGGGCCGCCAGGGAGATCCGGGAACATCGCAATTTTATGCGTCGCTTGAAGATGATCTGATGCGCATGTTTGGAAGTGACCGTATCGCTTCCATGATGGATAAGATGGGATACAAAGAAGGTGAAGTAATTCAACACAGTATGATTACCAAATCTATTGAAAGAGCCCAGAAAAAAGTAGAAGAAAACAATTTCGGCATCCGCAAACGCTTACTTGAATATGATGATGTTATGAATAAGCAACGAAAAGTTGTTTATGAAAAGCGTAACCATGCCTTATTTGGAGAGCGGTTGGCTTTAGATCTTGACAATGCATTTTATGTAGTATGTGAGGGTGTGGTAAATTCTTTCCGTGAACAGGATGATTACAACGGATTCAAATTGTCTGTGATAGTAAATTTTGGATTGGATACTTCCATTCAGGAAAATGAATTTCTTAAAGGCAATGTAAATGACCTCACTGAAAATCTGTACCAGGAATCCATTAAGAATTATCAGGGCAAAATGAATGAATTGCGTCAAAATGCAATTCCTGTATTTAAGAATATCCGCAAAGACCAGGGAAATAACATCGAGAATGTTGTGGTGCCTTTTACTGACGGGCGTAAGAACATCCAGGTGTTGACAAACATGCATAAGACCCTGGAAAGCGAGGGAAGCGAGATAGTGAATGCATTGGAAAGAACCATTACGCTTGCAATGATAGATGATACCTGGAAAGAACACCTTCGCGCCATGGATGATCTTAAGCAAAGCGTTCAAACAGCTTACCTGGAGCAGAAAGACCCTCTTGTAATTTACAAGGTAGAAGCTTTCAGCCTTTTCCGGCAAATGGACAGTGAAGTAAACAAAGACATTGTTTCATTCTTATGTCATAGTGCGATTCCGGTTGAAAGCAATAATGCTCCCCTCAAAGAAGGACGCGAGCAAAAGACTGACATGAGCAGGATGCGTGCTAATAAAGAACAGGTTGAAGCTGCCGGTGATGATTATGCGGCTAATGAAAAAGATTACTTCGATCCTTCCTCAAACGGTACCACCGTAAAAAGAGAACCTGTAAAGGTAGGACCCAAAATTGGTCGAAATGATTTATGTCCTTGTGGCAGCGGAAAAAAATTCAAGAATTGCCATGGCAAGGATGCATAATTACTTTATTAATAACAGAAATCCCGATCATAAAAGATCGGGATTTTTTTTGAACGAAATTACCAGGGAATGTTTTCTGTTTTCTAAAATTCAGTGCTCCACGATTTTGAAAAGTTAAGCAAAGCCCGAAGGGCTCACAGCCAAACTGTTCAGCCTAGCTGACTGTATTTATAGTAATGGTATTGGTAGCAACAAAAAAGGCGTAGTGATTAGCTACGCCTTTTATTATTTTTTACAGAAAGGTTTATCCTTCCTTTTCAGCCTCCCTTGATTCTTCGTTATCTTTTTCTCCCTGCTGTAATTTTTCTTTTATCTGAGCCAATGCACTCAGATCACCTAATGTAGCTTTCTCTACTTTATTTTGGATGGTCTTAACAACTTTTTTAGTTTTGTCAGCTTCCACCCTGGCTTCCTTACGTGCTGCTTCTTTTTCTTCAAACTTAGCCTGCTCCCATATTTTCATATGCGAAAGAACTATTCTCTTTTCATTCCGGTCAAATTCAATAACCATAAATGGAGCTGTCTGGTCAACAGTAAATGAAGTTCCGTCTTCTTTTGTAAGATGCCTGTTAGGAGCAAATCCTTCCAAACCATAGGATAGTTGTACTACCGCACCTTTATCATCTTTCTTTATAATGGTTCCTTCATGAACGGTACCTACACCAAATGTATCTTCCAGCGCATTCCATGGATCTTCTTCCAGCTGTTTGTGGCCTAATTGAAGCTTACGGTTTTCCTTGTCTATACCAAGAATAATAATTTCAATATGTTCTCCGACCTTCGTGTATTCTGAAGGATGATTGAAACGCTTTAACCAGCTTAAATCGCTGATATGAATCATACCGCCAATGCCAGGTTCCAGTTCAACAAATACACCATAAGGAGTGATATTTTTAACCAGCCCTTTATGACGGCTGTCTACAGGATATTTATTTTCAATCTCATTCCATGGATCAGGAGTAAGCTGTTTGATAGACAAACTCATCTTTCTGGAATCCTTATCAAGTGTTACCACTTTGGCTTTGTATTCATCACCCAGTTTAAAGAATTCCTTTGCATTGATCGGAGTATTTGCCCAGGTTATTTCACTAACGTGAACAAGGCCTTCTACTCCTGGCATAATTTCGAGGAACGCACCATAGTCTTCAATATTTACAACCTTACCCTTAACGATTTCGCCTTCTTTAACGCCTTCAGGTAAAACATCCCATGGATGTGGCGTTAATTGCTTCAGACCTAAACTAATACGTTTTTTATCATCATCAAAATCAAGCACTACAACGTTCAGTTTCTGATCCAGTTTTAATACTTCTGTAGGATGGTTGATACGGCCCCAGCTAATATCGGTTATGTAGAGCAATCCGTCCAGGCCCCCCAGGTCCATAAAGGCTCCAAAGTCTGTAATGTTCTTGATTGTTCCTTCCAAAACCTGGCCTTTCTCCAGCTTACTCATAATTTCAGCACGTTGTGCTTCGATATCGCTTTCTATAAGTGCCTTATGAGATACTACCGCGTTTTTAATAGCTTCGTTGATCTTAACAACTTTAAATTCCATTGTTTTACCAACGAACTGATCGTAATCCGTTACTGGTTTCACATCAATCTGAGATCCGGGCAGGAATGTTTCCATACCAAATACATCTACAATCAAACCGCCCTTTGTTTTGCTGGTAACAGTTCCGGTGACTATTTCACCTGATTTATGAACTTCCACAATTTTTTCCCAGGCACGAGTGGTACGGGCCTGTTTCCGGCTAAGATGCAGGTGACCTTCTCTGTCTTCCTTTTCTATAACCATCACTTCCACTTCATCTCCGGTTTTTAAACCAGCGGTATCCCTGAACTCATTCAAAGAAACCAAACCGTCACTTTTAAATCCGATATTAATAACCACATCGGTTTTAGTTAAAGCAACCACCAGACCTTTAACCAATTCTCCATCGGTAATAGCAACAAAAGTATTGTCATAAACATCATCGTACTTTAACCGCTCTTCTTTTGTGTAAGAAGAAACATTTCTTTTGTCAATGCTCCAGTCGAAATCATCATGAGCAGTAGGCGCCGCAACGGGAGCTTTCTCCTCAACAGGTGGGTTTAGTGTCGCTGTAGTTTCCTCCGGATTAGGGGGAGCCTCCTGTACATCAGCGTTTGAGTTAATAATATTGTTTTCAGACATAAATTAAACCCGAGGGATTTTAAAATTCGGGGCTGCAAAGATATATCAAAAGAAACATAAGCCAAATTATCTGTTACATTATTACATTACAGGGGTTATAGATAGTAAAGATTGCTTTACTACAGAGAAAACCGTGGGTATTATATTACCCGTAATTAAACAGTTAGATAATATTTGATCACTTTTAATTGTATAAATTTCTTGTTATCAATGTATTAAAAGAACCTTATTAAACAATATACAAGTTATAATCTAGGCATTGTATTAGTTGTTTATATATTCTAAATTATCATTTATGGAAAAGGTAGAAAAGTTAAATATCATGAATAAGGTGTTACGCGAAATTGACGACTTAGTGCATAGCGAAACATCTTTATTAAAAAAGTTAGGACAATTAGAAGCAGATAATATTAACCTCGGTGATAAAGTGCTTGAAGAAGAGTTATCTGTTATCTATGAGCATGTTGATAATGCATTATCTGAAACCAGTGCATTGCAGTCAACATACACAGAAATAAGAGCGCAGTTTGTTAAAGATAATAACCTGGACGAAGTAGTTGCAAATGCTAACATCAGCGCTGAGTGATGAATGTTACAGCTTAAAAAAGTACGGTCTCCTTTAAAGGCATCGTACTTTTTTATTTTTGGCATGTAATTATATGATTAATTTCATTAACAGACCGGCCAATAAATTTAATTGCCTGATATATCACAACGGGCACTGATAGACCTGGCAGCTACATACCCCGTTGTCCAGGCGTTTTGAAAGTTATACCCACCGGTAACTCCATCTATGTTTAATACTTCTCCGGCAAAGAATAAATCAGGTAAAATTTTACTCATCATGGTGTTTGGGTCCACTTCGCTCAGTTTTATTCCGCCGGCAGTTACAAATTCTTCTTTAAATGTTGTTTTACCCTGTACATCAAATTCTGCAGCGCACAATTTTTTTACCAGTTTATTTTGCTCCTTAGCCGGCAGGTCTGACCAACGGATATCAGGTTTTACTCCTGCTTCCTCTATAAAATATTCCCATAACCGTTGTGGCAACCTGAAAGGATTTCTATTAATTATTTTTTGACCAGCCAGTTGAAACCGTATTTCTTGTAATTTATCTTTCAAAGTTTGTTCATTAAATTCAGGGATCCAGTTTACAAGTACTTTAAAAAAATACTTCTTCTCCGCCAATTCACGCGCTCCCCATGCACTTAACTTTAAAACAGATGGTCCGCTCATTCCCCAATGAGTAATAAGCAAGGGCCCCGATTCTTCAAGACTGGTACCCATAATTTTTATGGAAACCTTCTCTACAGAAATGCCCATTAATTGAGTGATTGAATTATTAGGTATATTAAAAGTAAATAATGAGGGAACAGGTTCTTCAATGGTATGCTTAAGATTTGTAAGCCATTGAAACATGGCAGATTTAGAATAGCCCCCACATGCCACACATACAAAATCAGCCTGTAAACTTCGGCTGTCTGTTAATAAAACTTCGAATTTGTCTGAGCCGGATTTTATAACTTTAACTTCGGCATTCATTATTATTTCTACTCTATACCTGTTTACTTCCCTGCTTAAACAATCAATTACTGTTTGAGATGAATCGGTAACCGGGAACATTCTCCCATCTTCTTCTGTTTTAAGAAACACACTTCTTTCTTCGAACCATTTGATAGTTTGTACAATAAAGAAATGCTGAAATGATTTCTTCACAAAATTAGCGCCACGCGGATATTTCTTAATGATCTCAGCTATACTTGAACAGTTGTGTGTTACATTGCACCTGCCACCTCCGCTTATTTTTACTTTTGACAGTAACTTACCGGTTTTTTCAATCAATAACACATGCAGGTTTTCATTCATTCTGGCAGCATTAACAGCGCAGAAAAATCCTGCTGCTCCCCCGCCTATAACAATAAGTATTTTTGACATGGTTTAACGCGATAGCTAAGTTGTAAGTGCGCAAATGTATCACCAACTAAATCCCGGAAGAACAAAATAAAAAATGCTCCACCATGTTTGTTCCATAGACAAGCATATTTTAAATGGCCCTTCCATACGAATCTTCTCTCCATTCTCCATAACAGCTTTATAAGTAATAAAGCCTTCTGCATATCCAATACCGCCCTGGCGGTCTTCCTTTATCTTAAAATCAATTTTTTTTAAAGAATAAGAGGAATCCCAAAATTCAGGATATGATGCAAAAAACACATTAATTTTATGTAGCAGTTCTTTTTTTGACAGCACTGTTCCGTCAGGTAAAATAAAAGAGTGGGCTAGCTCCCAGCTGTCTTCATCAATTTCATGATCAAGCCAACCTGTTATAAATTCAATTGCCCGTGATTCGATATCTGAATGATGATTAGGATGAAAATCTTCATAAATATAGTGGGTAATCATGCCGGAAATTTCTATATCATCCGTTTCATGTTCAAACAATTCTTCCGTTATAAAAGTATATTTAAGACGCAAATCATATTCATCGGAAAAGTTAAGGACGATATTCTTTTTTGCCATTACAGCGCATAGCTCTTCTAAAGCAGCTTCTATTGCTGCTTCATCCAGTTCCCAGGATCTTTTAAATGATGGCCTGCCCAGAAAATCAAAGATTTTAATTTGTTTGGTATTTGAGAAAGCATGCTCTAAATCAAGAATGTTTTTCAGGAATATATTTTCCAAATCAGGTGAAAGTGGCTGTGTACCGATTATTTCTCCACCTAATTCCGCTTTTAATCTGAGATGGAGTATTTCATTCTCTATGCGTAAGTTTTGTTCAGGATCATCACTGAAAGAATCGGCCTGAGCATCGGTGTTTTTATTTTTCATATCTATTATTTTAGTATGAAAATAAAAAAACGGTAAGCCATCGAATGGGTGATTTAACGGTATTTAGAAATTACTTTCTAGTAGTAAGATGCATCAAGGTTTGAATTAATTTTTTCATTCATTTCAATCTTTTCAAATGTTGAAAGAATGTCAGCCTTTCCTTTCTTTATACAAATACTATGTTCATAATGTGCGGCAGGCTTTCCATCCTTTGTTCTAACCGTCCACCCGTCATCATCATACCAAACATTTTTCAAACCAAGGTTTATCATCGGTTCAATAGCAATAACAAGCCCCGGTTTTAATGTATATCCCTGATTTTT
>CAXSIE010000063.1:11888-16467 GCA_964237295.1 uncultured Flavihumibacter sp.
AACAAGCCCCTCCTGTAATTTAACACCCGACCCACGTTTACCATAGTTAGGTACCTGGGGATCTTCATGCAAACTCTTGCCTAATCCATGACCCACCAGTTCGCGAACCACTCCATAACCATATTGCTTTTCAGTATAATCCTGTACGGCAAAAGAAATATCCCCGATACGATTTCCGGCTATTGCCTTCTCTATACCTTTATACAGTGATTCTTTTGTGATGCGTAATAATTTTTTAACATCTTCATGTATACTTCCTATTGCAAAAGTATATGCACTGTCTCCATGAAAGCCATTTTTAAAAACGCCGATATCAACAGTTACAATATCACCTTCTTTTAATTCCTTTTCATTAGGAAATCCATGAACGATAGCATCATTCACAGAAATACAGGTAGTGAATGGAAAACCCTTATAATTTTTAAAAGAAGGAACGGCTTTGTGATCAAGAATAAATTGTTCTGCATGCCTGTCTACCTCTAATGTAGATATGCCCGCTTTAAGTAAAGAAGCTACTTCGGCAATAGTATCACTGACAAGTAAGCAACTTTCCCTTACCAGTTCAATCTCTTCTTTTGTTTTATAATGAATCATCGTTAATGCTGTTCCAAAGTTAAATAATTGGTGAAACTCAATCTTATAATAATGTTATAAAAAAAACCTGACAAATATCTACACTTGCCAGGTTATAATTTATTCAACAAAATTTATCAGATAGTTGTAGTCGTCTGCGTAGTTTGCCTACCCTGTATTCTTCCGCCTTTCATCAAGCCGTCGTACTGACGCATTAACAGTTGTGTTTCGATTTGTTGTAATGTATCCAATACCACTCCTACCATTATTAGTAATGAAGTTCCCCCAAAAAATGTTGCAAAACTTTGAGTAATGTGTAAACGCTGTGCAAAACCCGGAAGGATACCTACAATTGCCAGCAAAACCGCTCCGGGTAATGTAATTCGATCCATAATGGTGCCGATATAATCAGCAGTTGGCTGACCGGGTTTTACACCGGGAACAAATCCGTTATTTCTTTTAAGATCGTCAGCAATTTGTTTTGGATTAAAGATGAGGGCAGTATACAGGAAAGTAAATCCGATTACAATCACTGCATAAATTACCATATGCCATACATCTTTAGAGTCAGCGAAAACCTTGGCAATGCCCTTGCCCGACTCAAAACTGGTATAAGAAAACAGGGTTGGTAAAAACATGATTGCCTGGGCAAAAATAATAGGCATAACACCAGCACCGTTCACTTTTAAAGGTAAGAACTGCCTGGCTCCACCGAACTGTTTGTTACCAACAATTTGCTTTGCATACTGAACGGGTATTTTTCTAACTCCCTGAACTAAAACAATCAAACCCATTATAATTGCAATAAGAACTGCTATTTCAAGAAAAAATATTAACGGGCCACCGCCGCCTCTTTCAGATTTTGATACCCATTCCTGTATAGTAGCCTGGGGCAAACGGGCAAGAATACCAACCATTATAATTATAGAAATACCATTACCCAAACCTTTATCAGTAATTTTTTCACCTAGCCACATAACAAACAGCGTACCTGCAGTTAAAACGATAGTAGTGGAAAAAGGGAAATAAGGAGCATAAGATGCTATTAAAGCAGGGCCGTTTACCTGGCGTAAGTAGGCAACATATGCGCCAGCCTGTACAGCAGTGATAGCAACAGTCAGGTATCTGGTCCATTGATTGATTTTTTTCCTGCCGCTATCACCTTCCTTCTGGATTTTCTGCATCTGAGGAACCAAAATAGTCATCAACTGCATAAAAATGGAAGCGGATATATAGGGCATGATGCCGAGAGCTAGAATGGATGCCTGTGAAAATGCCCCACCGGCAAAAGCGTCAATTAATCCTAAAGGCCCGGACTGAGCGCTATTTGTATTTAACAAATTAGGATCAATACCAGGAAGCGTAATGTGTGCACCAAGCCGATATATTAAGATAAGAACCAGGGTAGTAATGATCTTTGACCTCAGCTCCTCGATGCTCCAGATATTTTTAAGTGTCTTTATAAATTTATTCACAGCTTTGTAAGAATTTAAATCAACCTACATAGAAAAGATGCCATACTAATAATATACCCGGCAAGGTACATAAAATTATGGTACGATTTCAACGGTTCCGCCAGCCGCTTCAATAGACGCTTTAGCCTTTTCACTAACAGCATTTACCTTAAATGGAAGCTTTGCCTTTAGCTCGCCATTTCCTAAAATCTTTACTCTGTCTGATTGGCCTATTAATCCGTTAACGTATAAATTTTCCGCGGAAAATTCATTGATACTGTACTTTTCAATCAACAGATCAATCTGACCCAGGTTAAATACTTTATATTCAATACGGTTATTATTGGTAAAGCCACGTTTGGGAAGCCTTCTTTGAATAGGCATCTGACCACCTTCATGAGCCATCTTTATCTTATAACCGGCACGGCTTTGACCGCCTTTATTACCCTTTGTCGATGTACCACCTTTACCGGAGGCCTCACCACGTCCTAAACGTTTTTGTTTGTGGGTTGAACCCTTCGCAGGTCGGAGATTGTGTAATTCCATATTGTTAATTTTTACTTACGGGGTTGATTCCCCTCGCTTTTATAAATAATTAATTCTGATTCCTGAAACAGCAACGAAATTTATATTAATCCGGTAGCTGGTGATTCAGGCCTGGATATGTCCATTGTATCATCTACAGGATTATTGCCAGTTTCTAAAGATTCGCCAGGCGCTGATGATATTTCCTGGTGGAATACAGAAACTTCAGGTTCCTGAGGCTGGGCTACAACTGATTCATTTCCTGCTTCAGCTTCCTGAGGCTGGGTTGTAATTAATTCATTACTTAATTCTGGTTCATTTGGCTCATTTACAACCGGTTTGTTTATTTCTTGAGATTCATTATTTTGAATATTAACTGAATCGTTCCCTGCTCCCGCTTCTTCTATTTTAATTAAATGATTTACTTTACGCACCATTCCAAGAATCTGAGCAGTAGCTTCTACTTCACGGGAAGCATTTAACTTATTTAAACCAAGAGCCCTTAATGTTAATTTCTGACGCTCAGGCCTGTCAATACCACTTTTAACCTGAGTTATTTTAATTTTTGTCATTGTTTTCCAATTTCGTATTTCAATTTCTCAATTTGGCTACTCCAATAATTACATTGAAATAAGTTATCCGTTAAATACCTTCTTTAAACTAATATTTCTTGTTTTAGCAACACTGATTGGTTCCCTTAACATTGCCAGCGCTTTAAAGGTTGCCTTAATAACGTTGTGTGGATTAGCCGATCCCAGGGATTTAGCCAATACATCCGTTATTCCTGCACTTTCTAAAACTGCACGCATACTTCCTCCGGCGATTACACCGGTACCATGTGCGGCTGGTTTTATAAGAACCTTTGCAGCACCATCCTTCGCGAGCTGGTCATGAGGAATGGTTCCATGCATAACCGGAACCCTGATCAGGTTTTTCTTCGCGTCTTCAATTCCTTTGGCGATAGCTTCCTGAACTTCTTTTGCTTTGCCTAATCCATGGCCTACGACTCCACCTTCATTACCCACCACTACAAGTGCTGAAAAACTAAATGCGCGGCCACCCTTTGTTGTTTTTACAACCCTGTTAATTGAAACAACCTTTTCTTTTAACTCCAGGTCGCCTGCTTTAACTTTATTTAAAATAACATTTGACATTATAATCGATTTACGATTTGGAACCGGTTTGAAATTTATTTTTTTTCAGTTCTGGTTAAAACTTAAGTCCGCCTTCACGGGCACCTTCTGCTACAGCCTTGATCCTGCCATGATATATATAACCACCGCGGTCAAATACAACATCACTTAACCCTAGATCTGTGGCTTTTCTGGCAATTGCATTACCTACCAGTTTACTTTTTTCTGATTTATTCACCTTTTGGGCAAGTATATCTTTATCTAAAGATGAAGCGGCGGCTAATGTTTCGTTTTTTACATCATCAATCAACTGAACGTAAATTTCAGTATTACTTCTGAATACAGACAGTCTTGGTTTTTGAGTTGTACCCGCAATCTTTTTACGAATACGATACCTGATCTTTTGCCTGCTTACCACTTTTGCATTCATGTTATTTTATTTTACTTCCCGGTAATGCCGGATTATTATGATTTAAGCTCTAATAATTCTAATAATTAATAATAATTATTTACCAGCAGCTTTACCAGCTTTTTTACGAACTACTTCTCCTGAATATCTTACGCCTTTACCTTTATAAGGTTCAGGTTTGCGTAAGCCGCGGATTTTTGCAGCCACCTGACCCAGAAGTTGTTTATCAATACCTTCCAGGCTGATCTTTGGATTCTGGCCTTTTTCAGTAAGTGTTCCAAGCTTCAATTCTCTGGGAACATCAAAAATTATATTGTGTGAAAATCCTAAAGCAAGGTCAAGGACATTTCCCTGGTTGGTTGCTTTAAAACCAACCCCTACCAGCTCCAGATCCTTTCTGAAACCTTCCGTTACACCTTTTACCATATTCGATAAAAGAGAACGATATAGACCATGCAAAGCACGGTGACGGATCTGGTCAGTGG
>CAXSIE010000064.1:0-1800 GCA_964237295.1 uncultured Flavihumibacter sp.
GATTTGCAGCCAGGCTTACTTTTCACTAAGTGCTTCCTGTTGAATTCTAGCTTAATGATATTGCCTTTCAGGGTTGCACAAATAAAGTGGTACCTTAGTGTTGCTATCTATCAGGGCTGGCAAAAAAGTGTACGAAAACTATGTATTTTTGAACACCTTGTCTTTAGTAGAAGAAATCGTTGCCCTAAATCATTCCAAAGTAAAACGTTTGTGAAAATAATCTTTACCGCCACTCTTTTACTGATTCTTTTAAATCTCATGGCGCAAACCGATTCAATCGTAGCCGGAGTGTATACCTGGAACAAGGCGGATGCTAAAAATACCGATAACGGAGAAAGAAAAATGATCCTGCAAGGCAGTTCCAAAGACCTGTCAAAACTGGAGATCCATACACTCACATTACAACCGGGAAAGTCAGCTGCCGGAAACGAAATCAACACAGACTTTGAAAAACTGATCATTGTAAAAGAAGGCCACCTCTCACTTAAAATAATGGACACTACCAGGGAACTTGGCCCCGGCAGTTATGCAGTGATCATTGCCGGAGACAAACATGGGTTTAAAAATGCTTCATCCCGGCCCGTAACCTATTACTCATTAACGTACACTGCCCGATCACCGGTAAATGTTCAACGTGGAAAGCAGGCTGGCGGCTCTTTTTCTAAAGACTGGAACGACCTTATTGTAAAGCAAACGGACAAAGGGGAGTCAAGGGCCATCTTCGACAGGCCATCTTCTATGTTCTCGAAATTTGATATGCACGCCACCGCGTTAAATCCGGGCGTCGCCAGTCATGACCCGCACATGCACCGTGCGGAAGAAATTATATTGATGATAAAAGGAGCCGTGCAGGTACAGATAGCACAAAATTTTTTAAAAGCCACTGAAGGCGATGTTATATTTTATCCGGCCTATTCTCTTCATGCTGTAAAAAATACCGGTAACGTACAATGCGGTTATTTTGCCATTCAATGGCGTAATGAATAATATTCCATCAGCGGTTTAAAGAATTAAACACACAGAGGTAAGAGATTAACACTTAAAATAAACAACGAATAACTGCGCATATTTTCTCATATTGCACCTGTTTACAAAATTGATACTATTCAGCAATCATTGCTGTTAACGATTCAGACAATCATCAGATATGAAAACATCCGGTTTCGCATTTTTACTCCTGGTTACCTTTGCCTTACAAATGCAAGCCCAGATCATCCCTATTGAAACCCGGAATTTTAACCTGGTAATGAGCGTAGGTAAGAATCAGAAACTATACCAGTCCTATCTCGGAAAGAAGCTGTCTAATAGTATTAAAGAATTACCACAGGGAAGGCATGAAGCCTACATCCCGTCCGGAACCGATAACCTGTTCGAGCCTGCCATTCGCATTACGCATGCCGATGGAAATCCCTCACTCGAACTATTGTATGTAAGCATGGAATATGAAAAACAGGATGATAATGTGCATGCAACAACCATACACCTTAAAGATCCGAAATACCCGGTGGAAGTAAACCTCCATTTCACCGCTTACTTTAATGAAGACATTATTAAAAGCTGGACTGAAATAAAGCATGCTGAAAAAAAAGCGGTGGTGGTTTCGAATTATGCATCTTCCATGCTGCATTTTGATGCGGAGAAATACTGGCTTACTCAATTTTATGGCGACTGGGCGGAAGAAATGAAGATGGAGGAAAGCAAACTTACCCATGGTATAAAGATCCTCGACAGCAAACTGGGAACAAGAGCCGATATGTACCAGACGCCCGCTTTCTTTCTTTCTCTCGAAAACCCATCTAC
>CAXSIE010000064.1:1863-6385 GCA_964237295.1 uncultured Flavihumibacter sp.
GAGGGTGAACTTATAGCCGGAACGCTTGGCTGGACCGGTAATTTTCAATTGGCTTTCGAAATTGATGAGCAGAATTCCCTGCGCGTAATCTCAGGTATCAACCCCTTCGCCTCAGCATATCAATTGGAACCGGGAAAAACATTTATAACCCCGGAATTCATTTTTACTTACAGCGATCACGGTAAAGGCCAGGCCAGCAGGAACTTCCATCATTGGGCAACAAATTACGGGATCTTGGATGGCAAAAAAGACCGGCTTACTTTACTGAATAACTGGGAAGCAACGCAATTTAATTTCGATGAAACAAAACTTTCGGCGATATTCAGTGAAGCGGCAAATCTTGGCGTGGATTTGTTCCTGTTAGATGATGGCTGGTTCGCCAATAAATATCCACGAAACAACGACAGGGCAGGACTGGGAGACTGGGAAGAGAACACAAAAAAGCTTCCGAATGGTATCGGACACCTGGTAAAGGACGCGGAATCTAAAAGTGTGAAATTCGGTATCTGGCTGGAACCTGAGATGGTTAATCCAAAAAGCCAGCTCTATGAAAAACATCCCGACTGGATACTTAAACTGCCGAACAGGGAAGAGCATTATTACCGCAATCAACTGGTGCTTGATCTGATCAACCCTGCAGTGCAGGACTTCGTGTATAATATTGTGGATGAAATGCTGACTAAAAATCCTGGAATTGCCTATATCAAATGGGATTGTAACCGGATGATGACAAACACCTATTCACCGTATCTGAAAGAAAAACAATCGCAGGTTTACATAGACTATGTAAAAAGCTTTTATAGTATTATGGAGCGGTTACGAAAAAAATATCCACATTTGCCTATCATGTTATGTTCGGGTGGTGGCGGAAGAACGGATTATGGTGCCTTGAAATATTTTACGGAGTTCTGGCCAAGTGATAATACCGATCCTGTGGAGCGCGTTTTCATTGAATGGGGTTATTCCTATTTCTTTCCTTCATTTGCTATCTCCAGTCATGTTACATCATGGGGTAAGCAGTCTTTAAAATTCCGTACTGATGTTGCCATGATGGGAAAACTGGGCTATGATATAGAAGTGAGCAAGATGCCTGAAAAGGATCTTGCTTTCAGTCAGCAGGCGGTTAAGGAATATAAAAGGCTGAAGGATGTTATCTGGCATGGTGATGAATACCGGCTTGTTTCTCCGCATGAAGAACCCAGGGCTGTAGTAATGTTTGTAGACAGTAGTAAGAATAAAGCTGTTTTATTTTCTTATAACCTTAATATGCGTTTCGGGCAAACAGTAAATGCGGTTAAACTGGAAGGGCTTGATCCTGATAAAAATTATAGGGTTAAAGAAATCAATCTGTATCCCGGAACCAATTCCCGTATTGTAAGAAGTGAACAAAGTTTTACTGGAGAAGTGCTGATGAATAAAGGGTTGAACGTATCTTCAAACATGGCGCTTACAAGTGCTGTGATTGAAATCACAGCAGAATAATGATTAATTAAAACCATAATTATTTGTACAATGGAAAATGTTTCAGAAGATAAGATCTTATCCATCGATATTGGTGGATCGCATGTTAAATGTACACTTTTAGATGAAAAAGGTACATTGCTGATGGATTATAAAAGGATGGATACTCCTGTTCCGGCCAGTCCGGAAAAAGTGATTGGTACGATACAGGAATTGCTTAAAGGCTTTCCTGAATATAATAAGGTTTCAGTAGGTTTTCCAGGTTATGTAAGAGATGGTGTTATAAAGACTGCCCCCAATTTAGGCACGGAACTCTGGAAGGATGTTGATTTCAGTAAAAGGCTAGGGCAGACTTTAAATAAACCGGTGCGGGTTGTTAATGATGCGGATATGCTGGGACTGGGAATCATATCAGGCCAGGGTTTCGAAATGGTTATCACTCTTGGAACCGGCTTCGGAACAGCTATGTTAATGAACGGCAAATTAATGTGTCACCTGGAGCTGGCTCACCATCCCGTATCTAAGGATCAGACTTATGACCAATACGTTGGTGAAGCGGCTTTTCAAAATAAGGGAAATGAGAAATGGAATACCCGCATGCAGAAGGTGTTGAATATTTTAAAAACAGTTTTTAATTACGACACATTGTATATCGGTGGCGGTAATGCGAAAAAACTGACCTTTAAATTAGATGATAACATGAAATTATTTTCCAATAAAGAAGGCATTAAGGGTGGCGCACGTTTGTGGCAGGATGAACAACTTTTGAAATAAACTTTGAGAGCACTTTATAACCACAGAGTAAATACCGGAGTTAAAGAAAAGGTAACACAGAGAACGTTCTCTGTGTTACCTTTTCTTTAACTCCGGTATTTACTCTGTGGTTATAAAAGAATACTATGCCGTAAGAATAATCGGAGTCAACGAACTAATTGTTTATTAATGAACATCGAACCTGTAAACCCTCCTTACTACAAAAGATTGCTGTCGCTGGATTTTATGCGTGGCATTATCATGGTGCTTCTTGCACTGGAAAGTACCGGTTTATATGAACACCTGGAAGATGCCGGCAAAGGAACTATCATTGATGGCTACATGCAACCTTTCTTCCACCATCCCTGGCATGGACTGCATTTCTGGGATCTGGTTCAGCCCGCTTTTATGTTTATGGCCGGAACAGCTATGGCTTACTCTCTTCACAAACAACAGCAGCAGGGCATATCCTGGAGCCGGTCTTTCAAGAAAATTTTAAAGCGCTGCGGGTGGTTGTTCTTTTGGGGAGTGCTGGATTATGCCGTTGGCAAAAATGGATTATCCTTCAAATTATGGGATGTGTTAACCCAGTTATCTTTTACTACCCTGGTGGCTTTCCTCATATTCCGGTGGTCTTGGGCAGCGCAGATAGCAGTATGTGTGGCATTGCTATTATTAACGGAAATATTGTACAGGTATACAAATGTTCCGGGGTTTGATCAGCCTTTTACCGACCAGCATAATTTTGGTAATTATATCGATCTTAAGCTGATGAATATCATTAACAGGGGCGGCTGGGTTGCTATCAACTGTATACCAACAGCGGTGCATACTATAGCAGGAGCGTTAACCGGTAAGCTGCTGTTAAGTACGAAATCAAAGAAATTACAACCCTTGTTGCTATGGGGGGTAATAGCCCTTATCAGCGGCCTTGTATTGGACCAGACAGGCATAACACCCATCATCAAACGCATTGCTACCAGTTCATTTACATTGGCATCTCTCGGCTGGTGCCTGTTTGGATTATTAGTATGTTACTGGTGGATAGACATAAAAGATCATCGCAGGTATTTAAAGTTTTTCCTGGTCATTGGCATGAATTCACTTTTTATTTATTTATTTTTTGAGATAGTCGGATCAAGATGGTTCAATGGATATGTGGTGGCTGTAAGCAAAGGATTGATGGACATAGCACATGTGCCTGAAATGGCAGGTTTGATAATAAGCTCGCTTTGCATTTTCGCACTGGAGTGGTGGATGTGCTATTTTTTATATAAGAAGAAGTTGTTTTTCAGGATATAGGGTTGAATGAGGTACCTCATAGCATTTTAAACCCTCGTAACTCGTCCCTTGTTTTAATAAATGCCAACGTCCGGGGCGTTTTTAACCATAGACACAAAGATAATCCACTCAATTTATAGTGATGGTGCATTTTAATTAACCTAAGCTAAAAGCTGTTCTTATGATATTCTTAGATGTATTAATGATTGTTATTTTTTTAATAATCGCAATAGCAGTTTTCTTTGCTGTAGCTCCGCAGATTGGTGCAAAACCAACAGGTGAAAGATTACAAAAGATCGTGTCTTCACCCGGATATAAAGATGGAACATTTCAGAATGTAATGGAAACCAATTTGGATATGTCGTTCAGCACCATTTTTAGAACGATTTTTAAAATGATCTTTGGTGAAAAAGACAAGGTACCCAAAAAGCCGATACATACCATTGTTTTTAATAAGGAAGCATTTAATAATGTGGGAAACGATGGAGTAGCCGCCATTGCCTGGTTTGGACATACTTCCCTGCTCATTAAAATACATGGCAAAGTATTTTTAACAGATCCGGTTCTGGTAGGCAAACGAGCTTCCATGCTTCCGTTCCTGGGTCCAAAACGATTTCCATATACCCATTATATGGAACTTGACGAGTTGCCGCTGGTAGATGCCATCCTGATGTCTCACGATCATTACGACCACCTGGATTATTATACCATAAGAAAGTTGAAAGACATTGTGAAACAGTTTATTGTGCCACTTGGTGTGGGTGCCCATCTTGAAAAATGGGGGATTCCTGCTTCAAATATCAGGGAGTATGATTGGTGGAATCAATTTTCGTTCGATCAAAACATTACACTCACCTGTGCGCCAACCAGGCATTTTTCCGGCAGGGCGCTTACAGGGCGTAATACCACGCTGTGGTGTTCGTGGATCATCTCCGGGTTGCAGCAAAAAATTTATTTTGGTGCCGATTCAGGCTATTCGCCCACCTTTAAAGAGATCGGTGCTGCCTATGGCCCTTTTGATCTTTGT
>CAXSIE010000064.1:6395-8214 GCA_964237295.1 uncultured Flavihumibacter sp.
AGTCAGTATTGGCCGGACATACACATGATGCCTGAGGAAACCAACCAGGCAGGCATTGACCTGAAAGGAAAAAAGCTGTTACCCGTCCATTGGGCTAAATTCAGCCTTTCACTGCATGGCTGGAAAGAACCCATCCGGCGTTTAAAAAGGCAGGCCTCGTTAACAGGTGCTCAGGTACTTACTCCCCGGATCGGCCAGATTTTTCAGGTAGGGTTGGATTTCAGGCAGGAGGATTGGTGGGAAAGTGAAGACTAAAAGTTGATTTGCATAGTGAGATACAAGCAACAGACATAATGCAAAGATCCGGCAACAGAGGCTCATACCTGTTTCCTGCTGATCAAGATCTTATCAATTCTCCTGTCATCCATATCCAGCACTTCGAATTCAAAATCCTTCCAGGCTATTTTTTCACCCGGTATTGGAATATGATGCAGCTGTGCAAGCAGCAGACCGCCGAGGGTATTAAAATTTTCAGGATGATTTTCTGTTTCGGGAAGGTGGAAAAAATTAAGGAATTCAAAGAAAGGAAATTGTCCGTCGGCGAGCCAGGTGTTTTCATCCCGGGGAACGATCTGATAATCCTGCTGATTGTATTCGGTAGCATCGCCGAGAAGGGCATCAACCATATCATCCATAGTTATCATTCCCTGTACGGCGCCATACTCATCAACTATAACGGCGCTATGTAAGCGATTGTATTTAAATTGTTCCAGAACATTATAAACCGGTGTATGCTCATGCACAACAATGGCCTTCTTCACAAAATCGTGCAGCTCAAAACTTTCGTTATCAAGCTTCTGTGGAAAAAGATCTTTAACATTTATAATCCCTACAAGATTATCCAGTTCTCCATCAGCCACAGGATATATGGAATGCACTTCAACGGCCATTTTTTTCTTTACGGTTTCCAGGCTATCGTGAACATCTAACCATATCAAACCGGAGCAGTGGGTCATAAGCTCAGCTACCTTTCTATCACCCAAAGAAAAAACCCTTTGTACAATGCCATGTTCGATCTCCCGTATTTCACCACTCTCAGCACTATCCTGTATAATTGATTTAATCTCCTCTTCCGTTACAGTTCCTTCGTGTTTTTCATTGAAACCAAAAAGTTGTAACACTAAGTTATTTGTTTTCGTCAGCAGCCATATAAATGGTTTTGTAACAGCTGATAAAAAACTCATGGGCCTTGCCATCGTTGCAGCTATTGCTTCCGGAAAAGCTAGCCCGATCCGCTTTGGAATGAGTTCTCCAAATACAATAGACAGGTATGTTATGATAATTACCACAACCAAAACAGCAATGCTGTGCGAATAATGCTTAAGATGACTGTTTGAATTTACGAAGCGCTGTATAGTATCCGTCATTTTTTCTCCACTGAAAATACCGGTTAAAATACCGATCAGCGTTATGCCAATTTGTACTGTTGATAAAAATGTATTGGGATTGTTAGCAAGTTCAAGGGCTTTTTTTGCATTTGTATTTCCCTTTTTAGCAGCGCTTTCCAGTTTAAATTTTCTTGAAGAAACCAGGGCGATCTAGTTATCAGCACTTGTAAATAGGAAACAAATTTAAAGGATCGCTAACAGCTTTTTAACAAAAGCTTTTGACAGGCACTTGTTTGAAGGAGGAAGTGATAGTTAATTTAGATGAATGATATTTCGTGTTACGATATATGCTATATTTTTTTTGATCACATTTGCCGGCAGTGTGCCAGCCCAGCAATTTGTGAGAGGAAAAATCTATGATAGAAAAAAAGATAAAGTGCTGGCATCGGTAACTGTCAGGAATTATTCTCAAAAAACTTCCAGGCAATCTG
>CAXSIE010000064.1:8236-11654 GCA_964237295.1 uncultured Flavihumibacter sp.
CTTCATGATCAATGCATCAATAGATGACGTGCTTATTTTTTCATCCGTATCTTATTTGTCAGATACCGTGAGGGTAACTTCATTTATGCTCAGCAATACTTATGATATTTCCCTGGAACAAAACCCGCAACTGTTAGAAAATGTACTGGTGGGCGAATACAGTAATTACCAGATAGACTCCTTAAGCAGGCGCGAAGAATATCAAAAATTTTACGACAGCAAGAAGGCAAAGCTTATTAACAATGATGGTACCGGCGGCTTTGGCATCAAGTTGAGTCCGGGCAGTTTTTACAGTAAGAAAGAAAAACAAAAGCGAAAACTGCTTGGGCGCCTGCAGTATAATGAAGAACAATATTATGTTGATTTCAGGTTCGCTACAACTTATGTAACCCGGTTGACCGGCCTGACAGGAGATTCACTGCATACTTTTATGCTGCGCTATCGTCCTGGTTATCCTCTTGCCAGAAAAAGCTCGCAGGAAGATATGTTGTTGTATATTAATGATAAGTTTAAGGAGTTTAAGAAGTAGGAGATACTGATAGTTTTTAAACACAGAGCACACAGAGGGAGGAAACACAGAGAGCGCAGAGAAATTTCCTCTGCGCTCTCTGTGTTTCCTCCCTCCGTGTGCTCTGTGTTTAAAAAACTTCTCGCATTAAGACATCACTGCCTTATTCACAAGATCCGCTGCTTCACTAAGGAGGATCGCCGACTGCACCTTCAACCCGCTTTCATCAATCAATTTTTTTGCTTCCGTAGCATTGGTGCCCTGCAACCGCACAATAATAGGAACAGTAATATTACCCATTGAATTATATGCATCTATTACTCCCTGTGCAACACGGTCGCAACGAACAATACCGCCGAAAATATTAATCAGGATAGCTTTTACTTTCGGATCTTTTAAAATAATCCTGAAACCGGCTTCAACCGTTTGTGCATTGGCAGTACCGCCTACATCAAGGAAGTTAGCGGGTTCACCACCACTGAGTTTGATCATATCCATGGTTGCCATCGCCAGGCCGGCGCCATTCACCATGCAACCTACGTTGCCATCGAGCTTTACAAAGTTCAGGTTATATTTACCGGCTTCCACCTCCGTAGGATCTTCTTCACTGATATCTCTCAAAACAGCCAGTTCAGGATGGCGCATTAACGCGTTATCATCCAGGTTCATCTTGCAATCAACAGCTATGATCTTGTTATCGCTTGTTTTAAATAATGGATTTATTTCTACCATACTGCAGTCTAACCCTACATAAGCATTGTAAAGACTGGTAACGAATTTTACCATATTTTTAAATGGCTCTCCGCTTAATCCAAGATTGAATGCTATTTTCCGTGCCTGGAACGCCTGTAATGGTCCTACCGGGTGCACCCATTCTTTAAAGATTTTTTCCGGGGTACTGTGTGCCACTTCTTCAATATCCATTCCTCCTTCGGTACTGTACATGATTACATTCTGGCCTTTCGCCCTGTCCAGCAAAATAGATAAATAAAATTCTTTTACCGGGTTAGGACCCTCATAATAAACGTCCTGAGCCACCAATACTTTATTTACAACTTTACCTGCCGGGCCTGTTTGAATAGTAACAAGGGTGCCACCTAAAATATTTTGTGCAATATCTTTAACCGCTTCTGCATTTTTACCTACTGCAACCCCTCTTTGTTCTTTGCCAACTATCTTTCCTTTGCCACGCCCGCCCGCATGTATCTGTGCCTTAACCACGGCAAAGTTACTGCCATACTGGGTTTTGATGAGGCGATAAGCTTCTTCCGCTTCTCCCGGCGTGTTGCAGGCCATTCCTTCCTGCACCGGAACACCATATTTTTTTAATAATTCTTTAGACTGATACTCGTGAAGATTCATACTGGAAGTATTTGCAGCGAAAATAGATCAGAATTCACATTATTAGATGGATTCATAAAATTTTGTTGCAGGATTTCCGGAATTAAACAAATAAATTGAATCTGCTATACCTTTGGGCGCATGACTGATTTTTTACCGGATGTAGAAAAATGTTTGGAAGTACTGAATGGTGGTGGGGTTATCTTGTATCCTACAGATACAGTCTGGGGACTGGGTTGTGATGCTACGAACAAAGAAGCAGTTCAAAAATTGTATGAGTTAAAACAGCGGCCGGAAAGCAAGAGCATGGTGGTGCTGGTTGCTGATGAGCGTGATATTTTGCGCCATGTTGCTCAACTGGATCTTTGTGTTTTCGATTACCTCAAAAATGTGCTGAAACCTACAACGGTTATTTATGAAGGAGCTATCGGTTTTGCTGAAAATATTATTGGCCGCGATGGAACTGTAGCCATTCGTTTGGTAGGCGAACCTTTTTGCAAATACCTGATAAAAAGATTCAGGAAGCCGGTTGTTGCTACTTCCGCAAACTTATCAGGACAGCCGGCACCGGGATTATTCCGTGAAGTAACACCTGTTATTAAATCAGGAGCGGATTATATAGTGAAATACCGCCAGGATGACCATAATATAGCGTCGCCTTCAGGCATCATTAAATGGAATAGAGATGGCAGCATCACTACTATCCGTTAAATAATTTAGCGGGATTTTATCAGCCACATTTTTATATGCAAAAATTTCTCATCATACAAACTGCTTTTATAGGTGATGTGGTGCTTGCCACCGGTTTAATAGAAAAGCTTCATTATTATTTTCCGGATGCTTCCATTGATTTCCTTACAAGAAAAGGAAATGAGTCTTTGTTGGCAGGTCACCCGTTTTTAAATGAGGTGCTTGTATGGAACAAGCAGCAACACAAGCTGCAAAATTTATGGAAGATGCTGCTTTACGTCCGTAAACGTAAATATGATAAGGTGATCAATGTGCAGCGGTTTGCAGCTACAGGTCTGCTTACAGCATTTTCAGGCGCCGGTGAAACTATAGGCTTCGATAAAAATCCGCTTTCATTCCTGTTTTCTATAAGTGTAAAACATGTGGTTAGCAACAGCCGGGTATTAAAGCATGAAATAGAACGCAACGACGAGCTTGTACAGTCTTTTACAGGTGAAAAAGTTTTCAAGCCTGCTTTGTACCCCACCCAAAAAGATAGTGAAGCGGCAGCCGCCTATAAACGGTTTCCCTATATCTGTATAGCCCCCGCATCCGTATGGTTTACCAAACAATACCCTGGCATGAAATGGATAAGCTTTATAAATTTATTGCCTGCCGGTTATCAGATCAATCTTTTAGGGGCTCCCGGCGATAAGGCTTTGTGTGATAACATCATAAGGTTATGTCCGGATGTTTCTTTTATTAATTTATGCGGTAAATTAAGTTTTCTTCAGTCGGCAGCTTTAATGAAAGATGCAGCTATGAACTATGTAAATGATTCGGCTCCCATGCATTTTGCTTCGGCGGTAAATGCGCCGGTTACGGCTGTATATTGTTCTA
>CAXSIE010000064.1:11707-14873 GCA_964237295.1 uncultured Flavihumibacter sp.
TTTGGATTTGGACCATTGTCAGATAAAAGTTTTGTCGTACAAATTCAGGAACCTCTTTACTGCAGGCCCTGTGGGCTTCATGGTTACAAATCCTGTCCTGAAGGTCATTTTAAATGCGCTTTGGAAATCAGGGATAAGGACCTTTTATCAACTTTACATAATAAGTAAGAAAATAATTTTGAACTCACTAGGCTTCTTTCTGCCCCCGGTGATTGCCTTATAATCGCATTTAGGCCCGGCGTTAAAATAAATACCTTACTATATTTGCAGTCACATGTACATTAAATGCACAGAAAAGGAATTATTTGTATTCAGCAAAATAGCACTGGCAGCCGGTGAACTGAATATGCCCTGTTATATCATCGGTGGTTTTGTGAGAGACAAAATACTGGGCCGCAAAACCAAGGATGCAGACATTGTATGCGTAGGAGATGGAATAGCGCTTGCTTATAACACAGCAGCGCAGTTTGCCCCGCAACCTTTAGTTGCTTACTTCAAATTTATAATCCTGAAAGCCGAAATCCTGAGGTGGAACCGGGAAGTTTGGAAGACGACCAGAACAGGCGCGACTTTACAATAAACGCTCTGGCCATCAGTTTAAATCAGCAGGATTTTGGTAATTTGATTGATCCCTTTGATGGGTTACACCACCTGGATCAAAAAACCATACAAACACCCGGTGAGCCGGGTAAAACTTTTAGCGATGACCCACTTCGCATGCTTCGTGCAATCCGGTTCGTATCCCAGTTAAATTTTGACATACAAGAGGATACCTTTCTTAGTATTAAAAAAAATGCGGAACGTATCAGGATCATTTCCCAGGAACGCATTACCACTGAATTTAATAAGATATTGCTGAGTAATAGGCCCTCCATTGGCCTGGATCTTTTATATCGTTCCCGGTTGTTGCACCTGGTTTTTCCACAAATGGTTGATCTTGCCGGTGCTGAATATATCGACGGTATGGGCCATAAAGATAATTTCTATCATACTTTACAGGTTGTAGATAACATCTCCCTGCATACGGATGACCTCTGGCTCCGGTGGGCAGCATTATTGCATGATATTGGCAAAACTGCAACAAAAAAGTTCGAGGAAGGTCATGGCTGGACTTTTCACGGGCATGAAGTAGTGGGCGCACGGATGGTGCCGAAAATTTTCACCAAATTTAAATTGCCGCAGCATGAAAAAATGCGCTTTGTTCGTAAAATGGTTGAGTTACATTTGCGACCGATCAGTTTAACAAAAGAAAACATCACTGATTCCGCTATTCGCCGGCTTTTGTTTGATGCAGGTGATGATCTTGAAAGCCTCATGCTGTTGTGTGATGCAGATATCACCTCAAAAAACAAGGAAAAGGTTAAAAGGTTCCTCTCGAATTTTAAACTGGTAAGGCAACGCTTGAAAGAAGTGGAAGAAAAAGACCGTGTAAGAAATTGGCAACCACCGGTAACCGGTGAAATGATCATGGAAATATTTGGCATCCCGCCCTGCAGGTTGGTAGGTGATATTAAAAATGCCATGAAGGATGCCATCCTGGATGGAGAAATAGAAAATAATTACGATCAGGCGTATGCTTATGTATTAAAGAAGGGAGAAGAATTGGATCTTAAAGTTGCTCACTAACAGGGTCCGTTCAATGAAGATGCTGAATTCAGCGAATCTGTATTACTTTTGGATAGGAACCGGCCTGTGAACCGAAGCACCTTATATATACACATCAGGTTTAGTATGATTGTAGGTAAGGAATAAAATTAAATGCATTATGGCAATACTGAGATTCAGAATATATTTGGAAGAGGATGATAGTGTTTACCGCGATGTGGCCATCCGTCATAAGCAGCTTTTTTTAGATCTTCACCATGCTATCTTAAAATCGTATGAATTTGATAGTAAACACCAGGCAACTTTTTTTAGAAGTAACGACAGGTGGCAACGTGGAAAAGAGATTACATTTCAAAAATATCCCCACAGGGAATACAAAGTTGAACCTTTATTAATGGAGAGTACTGTTCTGGGCTCTGAGATCTTCGATCCCAATCAGAAATTCGTTTATGTATATGATTTTGTAAGAAACTGGAATTTCCAGGTGGAGCTTATAAATGTTTCCAAAGAAGAAAATCCGCGGCTGGATTATCCCGCAATAATCCGGACGGAGGGGATTGGCCCGTCTCAATATGGAACAAGAGGATTGATAGGAGATAAACTTACCGAAGTGGAAGAAAAATACGACCTGGGCAAAAATGTGGAAGGATTTGGTGAGGAAGGGGAAGCCGTAGAAGCAGATGAGGAAACGGAAGACGAAGAAGAAAAGACAGATGAGGTTACAGAAGAGTAGCATGCCGAAAAACACTAATCTTGACTCCTCTTACCTGCGTCGTTATTGTTGGACCTACCGCAGTTGGTAAAACCAATTTTGCCATTGAACTGGCCAAAACGCTTCAAACCCGGATCATTTCAGCTGATTCTAGGCAGTGTTACCGCGAACTCAGCATTGGTGTAGGTAAACCATCTTCAGCAGCGCTTCAGGAAGTACAGCATTACTTTATTAATTCGCATTCTATCCAGCAGGAAGTAAATGCCGCAATATTTGAACAATATGCATTAGAAGCAGTAGCAGAAATTGCCAGGGTTGCTGTTCATGCGGTTGTAGCTGGAGGTACCGGTTTGTATATAGATGCATTTTGTAATGGAATGGATGAAGTGCCCGTAATAGTACCGGAGGTAAGAAATAACATCATTGCTTCTTATAAGGAAAATGGTCTCTTGTGGTTACAGGAAGAAGTAAGGAAAACTGACAATGCATATTATAAAGATGGTGAAACACTTAATCCGCAGCGGCTGATGCGTGCATTGGAAGTAAAGCTGTCAACCGGGCGCTCAATCCTGTCTTATCATACCGGCCAAAAAAAAACCAGGGAATTTACTATCGTTAAGATCGGATTAGAATTACCGAAAGACGTTTTATATAGTCAAATCAACAGGCGTGTGGATGAAATGGTGGAAAATGGCCTGGAAGATGAAGTAAAAGATTTATTGCCATTTAAAAGCCTGAATGCACTGAACACAGTTGGCTATAAAGAACTTTTTGGATTTTTTGATGGAAAAACATCTTTCTCCGAATCTGTTGACCTAATCAAAAAGAACACGCGTCAATATGCAAAAC
>CAXSIE010000064.1:14883-16447 GCA_964237295.1 uncultured Flavihumibacter sp.
GATGACCTGGTTTAAAAAAGATCAGTTGGTAAGATGGGTTCATCCCGAGGATCATGCCGCTACTGCGGAATTACTAATGTGATATTATGTTTAATCCCTGCTTATAAACAACACCCATAAAACTTGTTAGGTAGAATCATGCTTAACAATAATAAGGGAATGTACTTACTATAGAAATCTATTAGTCAGTAGTTGGCTAAAACAAATGATATTGATTACACATATGTGTGTTCAGAGTGCTATTTTACACCCGGTGTTATGTCCGTCCAATGTCCTAACCATCTAATTCCTATGATAGCTAAAAGTCTAAATAAAGTAAAAACCCATATTCCTATGGGTTTTTTTATTTTATATATCTTAAAGAGCTGATTAAAGTTTAAATCCTGCGGTCAGCACTATATTACCCGAATTCCCTTTAACCATCGCATAAGTATTAGCTTTAGAGCTCAGGCGGTATGGGAAGTTTACATCTTTCTGTAACCCGTATACATAAGCGAGGTCGACAATGATGCCTTTATTACGATAGCCAAGGCCACCGCTTATGTATTCTCGATTGGTTTTTAATTCGGTGTCTTTATTTGGATTTCCATAATGAGCAAAGCCTGCTCTTACCATCAGGGTATTAAATTTTAGTTCACCACCAACCCTGAAATTAAAACTGCCTTTGTATATCTGATCAATAGTTTTATTGATCCCATCATAATAGCTGTTATCAGAATTGTCGGTGCTGGCAGTCTGATAAGAAGAAGCCTTATAGTTGATGTATTCCACGTCTGCTGTTATAAAACCTCTTTGCAGGGTAACATCCTGCACTTCCCTGAAAACATAGGAGCCGCTAAGTAATACTTTCCAGGGCGACACAAGGTCGTATTCATAACTGGATACCTGATTGTTATTGAAAACATCAGAGCTTACTGTTTTAACGTGAGCATAACTTTCCGTTGCAGAAACCATATCTGCATGATAAGTGTCTTTTAGTCCATACAAGGTAGGTGTATGAATGGCCAGCCCGATCCTTACAGACTCAACAGGTTTAAAAATAATTCCCAGTTTGGCATTGAGACCGATGCCCTTAGTAGTACTTCTTTCTGTTAGAGAGGAGTAGTCAAAATGATTAGTAGTATCGTTTGTTGGATCTCTTTCAGTGAATGTGCTGGTCTTTTGATAGTTTACTATTGGAATACCCAGACTGCCACCCACATAAAATTTGTCATTTTTATTTGCCGCCAAACCGAAAGCAAGTTCCGTTATTCCACCACGTGTTTCTATTGAATTTTCCTGGAAACGGCTTGCCAGTAATTCAGGCCATCCAACTACCCGTGGAGATCCGGTGGATGAGTCTATGTCTACGAGATACGTATAAAGCGCCATTTTAGTACCTAAAGAAATAGAAGGGTCGTTGAGCGCCTGATCAACAGTTTGCCTCGAATTTGCGAATTCATCAGCAAACTGTTCTGAATAAGAACTGTAATCATTTTGTCCCTTATAATAAACCTTACTGTTAAAGTTAGCTGTTCTGTTAATAGCAAAGCTGAAGGCACCGCTCGGCCATTTGTAGTTACTG
>CAXSIE010000065.1:0-7097 GCA_964237295.1 uncultured Flavihumibacter sp.
TTACGGTCTTGGCTGGAGGATGACGTTTCTTCCTAACGGTAAAAAACTACTCTATCATAACGGCTGGTGGCATGGCAGTAACACCGTATTTATCAGGCTTATAGATGAGGAAGCTGTGATCATTGTTTTGAGCAACAAGTTTAACAAGCGGATCTATTCAACAAAAAATCTTTGCAATCTTTTTGGAAACTATATGCAGAGTGGTGATTTTGAGGAGTAGGTATGAGGCGTGGGGTATGAGGATGGGGGTTGAACTATGGAGGCAGGGTGCCACGGAGGAGCACAGCGATAAGTTTTATTTAAATTGATTAATTACAGATTGTAGTAACGTATATATTATGGTCTTTACACCCCCTTACCTCATAGCCAAAACCTCATACCTTTAAGCCATGAAAATACTAACCTCTGAACAGATACACCAATGGGATGCATTTACCATTGAACATGAAAAAATCAGTTCTCTGGAACTAATGGAAAGGGCTGTTTCAAAATGCTTGGAATGGCTTGTAAACAATAATTACCTTAAGCAAGATTTTATTATTTTTTGCGGCAAGGGAAACAATGGCGGTGATGGATTGGTGCTGGCAAGATTACTATCGGAAAAAGATTGTAAAGTTACAGTGTATATCCTTGAGACTGGTAGTAAGGGAACGGATGATTTTCAGGCTAATCTTACCAGGCTTAATGAAACGCCTGTTGAGATTGCATCTATACAATCGGAAGATCAGTATCCCGCCATTGTGCCAAAAGCGATCCTGATAGATGCGTTGTTTGGATCAGGATTAAACCGGCCCGTAGATGCTGTTACAGCTAATCTGATAAAACATAGTAATGATAGCGGCAATGAAATAATATCCATTGATATTCCCAGTGGCATGTTTGCAGATAAAACGTCCAAAGGCGGCACGGTAATAAAAGCCACGCATACATTAACTTTCCAGTCATACAAGCTGGCTTTTCTGTTACCTGAAAACGAAGCATATTTTGGAACCATTCATGTTTTAGATATCGGCTTATCTGCTGAGTTTTTAAACGGCATTCCTTCAGACCTGGAACTTTTGGAAAGACCTTTTATCAAAGCGATCTATAAACCGCGGAAATCTTTTGCACATAAAGGGTCTTATGGTCATGCTCTGATGATTACCGGTAGTTATGGCAAAATGGGCGCTTCGGTATTGTCTTCTAAAGCATGTTTGAGAATTGGTGTGGGTTTACTAAGTGTAACAATCCCTTCATGTGGTTATGATATCCTGCAAACTTCCGTTCCCGAAGCAATGGCCATCCCGGATGCCAATGAAAAATATATTACCAGTGCCGGCAGCGATACGGATCTTTCAAAGTATAACGTAGTTGGAATTGGTCCTGGCATAGGAACGGAAGACGCTACCGTTGAAGCGGTTGATCAGTTGTTATCTGTTTATAAAAATCCTGTAGTTATAGACGCCGATTGCCTGAACATACTGGCAAAACATAATGAGTTGTTGAAAAAATTGACACCGTTTTCCATTCTTACTCCTCACCCGAAAGAGTTTGAAAGATTATTCGGAAAAACTGGAAATGATTTCGAACGGATCGACCTGGCCATAAAAAAAGCTACGGAACTACAGGTGATCATCGTTTTAAAAGGTCACAAAACGCTGATTGCTATGCCGGGAGGGAGTTCTTATTTCAATAGTACCGGTAATGCCGGAATGGCTACCGGTGGCAGCGGCGATGTATTAACGGGCATCCTTACCGGATTACTGGCTCAGAAATATAAACCGGAAGATGCAGTGCTGCTGGGTGTTTACATGCATGGGTTAGCCGGGGATCATGCCGCTGAAAAAAGAACGATGGAAGCAATGATCGCTTCTGATATTGTGGAATGTTTGGGTGATGCGTTTAAGGATATTGCCGGGTAGTTTTATAAACCTGTGCAAACTTATTGTTAGGCTGTTCAAAAGTGCATGGGAGAAAGCCGGAATATCAAAACTGCAAAATAAAAGCAGTCCCCTCTCCTTCCTTCGATTGCACCTGGATATTGCCTTTGTGAAGCATCATAATTTGTTTGCAAAGACTCAGTCCGATTCCGCTTCCATTCTTTTTTGTAGTAAAGAATGGAATAAAAATTTTATCCATTACTTCATCCGTCATGCCGATTCCATTGTCGGCAACCTTGATCATTGTTTTATGACTGGAAGCCAGGAAGGCGGATAATACTACTTTGGCGTTTGTTTTTTCCTTCACCGCTTCAATACCATTCACCAGCAAATTGATGAGCACCTGTTCTATCAGGCTTGCATCGATATCAAGCGCCAGGTCGGTATCCATAAGAATAATTTCCATATCTATTTTCTTCTGGTCGAGCGTAGGTTGCATCAGTTGTTGCAAATTCTCAAAGAGATCCCTTACGTATACTTTCTTTAAATTAGGCGTTGTTATCTTATTTAAGTTCCTGTAAGTTTCTGCAAACTTCAATAAGCCTTCACTCCTTCTCTTAATAGTGTCTATCCCAAGTTCCAGGTCCTCAAGGCTGCCACCTTCATTTTTTAAACTTTTCATAGACTCCTGCAACCTGCTTTTTAAAGTCTCGGCAAGGGAAGATATCGGCGCTATGGAGTTCATAATTTCGTGCGTCATCACACTCAGTAATTTTTGCCAGGCTCTTGATTCCGTTTCATCCAATGCCTCGTTCACATTTTGAAAAGCGATTAATTTATAAATGATGCCATCCGTTTGAAAGGCAGTAGCCGAGAGCAGGATCTTAAAAGCGTTCTTTTCAAGGTGGGCGGTTCCAATTTTATTTTCTCCGGGTTTTAAGGCCATGACTTCTTTATACAACCCATCATCCCGCCGGCTTAAAGAATGAATGGTTTTCAAGTAGGGCAACTGCAACATTTTCTTTAATGATTCATTCATCCAGACAACTGTGCCGTCATCCTGCTGGTAGGACAAGATACCGGTATCTACCAGTTCCAGGATTTTCTGCAGGTACTGGTATTGCGTTTCTTTTTCTTTGCTCATCACCTTAAAGGTGGAATTGATTTCGTTAAAGCCTTTTCGCATGGGCTGGAGCTCAAGCGGAGCATGCTTTACATCAAAGTGCCTGGAGAAATCACGGTAATGAACTGATTCTACAAACTGATCCAGTTCAACATGAACCTTTCTTTGAAAGCGATAAAATTCTACTACCTGGTAAAAAACCAAAGGAATTACAAAAGCCATGTATAGATAGAGTCCATTTACTAACAGGTAAGCAGCACCGCTCAGTGCTAAGAATAACAGTAACACGCGGATCAGGATGCTCCACTCAACTTTTTTAAATATCATATTTACTCAACCTCCGGTATAATGCTGTGCGGGTAAGTCCCAGTTCTTTTGCAGCTTTGGTGATATTGCCATTATGTTTTTCGATTACACGAAGGATGGTATTTTTTTCAACGGCGCTAAGCTTAGATTCCTCCTTATCGCCGGTTGTTGCCAGGGGAGATTCGAGCGGTGAAAAGATAAGGTCTTTTGCATTCAAAACATCGCCATCCGCCATAATAACCGCACGCTCTATCGTGTACTGCAATTCACGAACATTTCCTGGAAACGGGTAGTTAAGCAGGGCATCCAATGCCTTATCATCAAATTGCAAACCCGGCTTAAAGTATTTATTGCCGTAAATTTTACTAAAATGTTTTGCCAGTAAAATAATATCACTTCCTCTTCTACGCAGGGGAGGCACATTGATCTCAACGGTGTTGATGCGGTAAATAAGGTCTTTACGAAAACGGTTTTCATTGGCGAGTTCCTGTAACGGAAGATTTGTAGCGCAGATCAGCCTTATATCTATGGCAATGGGTTGATTGGTACCGAGCCGGGTAACCTGCCTGTTCTGTAACACGCTTAATAATTTCGCCTGCTGGTGCAGTGAAATGTTTCCTATCTCATCCAGGAATAATGTGCCGCCTTCCGCAGCTTCAAACCTTCCTACCCTGTCCTCACGTGCATCGGTAAATGCTCCTTTTTTATGTCCGAATAATTCACTTTCAAAAAGTGATTCTGTCAGTGCCCCTACATCTACTTTTACATAAGATTTAGCTGCCCGGAGAGATTGCTGGTGAATAGCTTTTGCTATCAGGTCTTTACCGGTACCATTTTCACCAAGAATCAATATGTTGGCATCTGTGGGCGCTATCTTTTCCAGCTTATAAAACATTTCCTGCATGGGTTCCGACTCTCCCAATAATTCTTTGCCAGCTATAGAACCGGTATTTTTTTCGTATGAAGAGGTTGTTCTGGAAAATCCTTTTTTTGAAAGGGCATCTTTAATGATGAGCAATAATTTTTCATTATGCCAGGGTTTTACAACAAAGTCAGCGGCGCCTTCTTTAAGGGAACGAACGGCTAAATCGATATCACCATAAGCCGTGATCATAACTACCGCAGCTTCAGATTTGTACTCCCTTACCTTTTTTAACCAAAACAAGCCTTCATTTCCGGTATTGATGGAGCTGTTAAAGTTCATATCAAGAAGGATCACATCGAATGTTTGTTTAGCTAACAGAGAGCGTAAATTTTCAGGATTTTTTTCAGTGATCACTTCTTTCACTTCTGTTTTCAGCAGCAATCTAACAGCAGTCAGTACATCAATATCATCATCAATCACCAGTATGCATGCGTTCTTTAAAGTCATAGTGTAGGTATGAGGTATAAGGTGTAGGGTATGGGTTTAATATATAACCTGATTTTATAATTATACACGACGTTCATTCATCCTATTACAAGGGTTATCCGATTTTATCAATAATGAGTATAGTTTTGCTTAAAGCTGTATTATAAAGCACAAGTTAATTATCTATTGTCAATAATAATTTTAACTTGCCTTAGCTGTTAAAAGCATGATTTATCACCTTATACCTCTAACCTTACACCTCATACCGGCTCCTGTATCGAAAGCGTACAGCGGTTGTAATAATAGCGACCACATAAACAATCTAAATTTGCATAAGCATCTGAAAATCATAACGATTATAACCTGGCATGTTGTTGACTTACTATTAAACGGTTCAAGTTGTACGCGATGTTATACCACCTGGAATGGCAGCCAGGTGGTTTTTTAAAAATTTAAATAAAATTAAAATTGTGGATAGGGTTATTGTAAAAAAGAAGTGGAGCACAAAACGGATAGCAACTATTGCAGGCATTGCAGCCGTGGCAGGATTGATATTCTGCAGTTACTATTTTACTTCGGGAAAAAGCAGTTTACGGGTTGAAACGGAGCGCCTTACTATCAGTGAAATAAAAAAAGGCCCCTTTAAAGAAACAACTCCGGTCAATGGTGTTGTGTTACCACTTACAACTATTTACCTGGATGCTATTGAAGGTGGCAGGGTGGAAGAAATTTATGTGGAAGACGGAGCCATGTTAAAAAAAGGCCAGCCAATTATGAAGCTTGCCAATACCGACCTTGAGCTGAGTTTGTCTAACCAGGAAACTTCGGTGTTCAATGTATTGACACAAATGCAGATCTCGAAAAATAATGCTCAGCAAAATACCATTGGAAAATTAAACCAGCAAGCCGATGTTGACAATGCATTAAAAGAGGCTGAGCGTTTATATGTGCTCAACAAACATCTTTATGAGCAAAAAGTGATCGGCTCACAGGAGTATAAATCATCTGAGAACCTTTACAATTACCAGGTGCTTCGTAAAAGACTTACTTCCCAGGTCCTGAATCAGGATTCCTCCTCAAACAAACAGCAGCTGGATCAGATGAAAGAATCTTACGACCGCATGAAAAACGCACTGGCGCTTATGCAGCGAAAAGTGGGCGATCTGATTGTGAGAGCTCCGGTTGATGGTCAGCTTACCTCTCTTGACGCGGAGATCGGACAATCTAAAAACAAAGGCGAACGTTTAGGCCAACTGGATGTGCTTAGCGGTTATAAAGTAAGGGCCGAAGTGGATGAACATTACAATTCCAGGATCTTTACAGGTCTTCTCGGCGAGTTCCCTTTTAATAATAAAACATACCAGCTTAAACTTAAAAAGATTTTTACCCAGGTTACCAACAGCCGTTTACAGGTTGATATGGAATTCATTGGTGAGATGCCAAAAGGTTTACGCAAAGGACAAACTTTACAGATATTGCCGAAAGGCGGCTTTTTCCAGCAAACCGGCGGCAACTGGATATTTAAAGTAGCGGAGAATGGCAAGACCGCCTATAAAGTTGACATACAACTCGGACGTCAAAGCACCGATTATTATGAAGTGCTGCAGGGGCTTCAGCCTGGTGAAAAAGTGGTTACATCAAGTTATGAAAACTATGGAACGATGCAGGAACTTATTCTTAAAAAAGAATAACAGGCTCTTTAAGTTTCAGAATCAGCAATAACAGGCTTCAAACTTTACCTTAATAAACATTTGGCTGATAACCGAATGACAACAATAAAAACTACCTACAATGATTAAGATTTCCGGACTTGAAAAAATTTACAGAACCGAAGACGTGGAAACCATTGCGCTTAACAAACTTTCTTTTGATGTTGCCGAAGGTGAATTTGTAGCCGTAATGGGACCATCCGGTTGCGGTAAATCAACATTACTGAATATTGTTGGCCTGCTGGATGATCCGGATAGCGGCAGCTTCGTTTTCAATGGCATTGAAGTAGCGAAATTCAATGAACGCAAAAGAGCTGAATTGCGCAAGCGCAACATCGGCTTCGTGTTTCAAAGCTTTAATTTGATTGATGAATTAACGGTGTTCGAAAATGTAGAACTACCCCTCATTTATCTGGGTGTTAAATCTCCTGAAAGAAAAAAACGGGTGGAAGAGGTGCTGGATAAAATGCAGATCATGCATCGCCGCAATCACTTTCCACAGCAGCTTTCCGGCGGACAACAACAACGTGTTGCTGTTGCCAGAGCCGTTGTTAATAATCCTAAGCTGATACTGGCGGATGAACCTACCGGTAACCTTGACTCTTCCAATGGTAACGAGGTGATGACCCTGCTTACCGACCTTAATGAAAAAGGAACAACTATCATTATGGTAACGCACTCCGAACATGATGCACGTTTCAGTCACCGTATTATCCGGATGCTTGATGGACAAACAGTGATGGAGAATA
>CAXSIE010000065.1:7107-7559 GCA_964237295.1 uncultured Flavihumibacter sp.
TGGTTTGATGTAACAGGTGACTATCAATTCTCAACGGATATTTCTTAAAGATTACATCTTTAACAGCTATAACTATGATCAGGCATTATTTAAAAATCGCGTTCAGGAACCTGCAGCGTCAGAAAGTATTAAGTTTTATCAATGTTATAGGGCTTTCATTAGGGCTTGCGTGTTTTAGTTTGTTCTTATTATTTGCTGTTAATGAGTTTAGCTATAACCGCTTTTATAAGAATGCGGCCAGTATTTTTCGTGTTACTCAATGGTGGAACGGGTTTAAAGACCACGAGCCCGGAGGAACATCCTCCATGTACACGCCGGTCGGTCCGGCCTTGAAGCAGGATTTTGCCGATGTACAGGAATTTGTTCGTTTTAAGGGTAGTGAGCAGAAATTTATAAAGGCAAATGATAAGGTGCTGCGCACTGCTGTTTCTTTTGCTGATCCACAGGTTTTC
>CAXSIE010000065.1:7569-11365 GCA_964237295.1 uncultured Flavihumibacter sp.
TTTTCATTTCCCTTTTTAGCAGGTAATGCAGCAGATGCGTTAAAAGACCCTGATCGCATTGTACTTACTAAAACCGCTGCACTGCAAATCTTTGGTGAAACAGACGTTGTGGGTAAACGAGTGAATATAAAAATGCAAGATGCATTTGAGCCTTTTACTATAGGTGCCGTCACCGGTGATATACCATCCAACTCAACCGTTCAGTTTCAAATACTGGGAAGTTTTGACTACATCACGGCAACCACTTGGGGAAAAGAAAGTGAACACAACTGGAATATGACAATCGGAATTGAAACATTCGTGCAACTTCAGAACGGCAGCAAATTGATGAATGAACCGAACCGGCTGGCAAAATTCCGTCATAAGTATTATCCTGATGAAGAAAACGAATTAAAAAAAGCCGGCTTGTGGAATGCAGGGCCGTTACCGGTAAGCTTTCGTTTACAGCCTTTACGTGACATACATATAAACGCTACTATTGAAGATGGCCCTGAAACCATCGATCCTAAAAACATCTGGATCCTGCTAAGCATTGCAGGGGCTGTACTGCTTATTGCCTGCATCAACTTTACTACCTTATCCATAGGACGCTCCGCCGGAAGAGCAAAGGAAGTAGGTGTTAGAAAAGTAATCGGTAGTGGAAGAAAACAATTAATGTTTCAGTTTCTTGCGGAATCTATAATGTTAAGTATGATTTCTGCAGGCATTGGCTTTTTGCTGGTATATCTTTTATTGCCTTATTTTAACCAGCTCGCCGGAAGGTCGCTCAGCTTTGCTCTTGGCCGGTTTCCGGAAATGCCCTGGCTCATGGCATCTTTGATAATCATGGTTGGCATATTGGCGGGCAGTTACCCGGCGCTTGTATTATCCGGCTTTAATCCGTTAGAGGTATTGAAAAGCAAGGTTAAAGTAGGAGGATCTAATATTTTCATCAAATCACTGGTAAGCTTTCAATTTGTACTTTCAATAGGACTGATCATTTCAACCATTATTATCTTACAACAATTATCGTATTTGCGTTCAAAAAATATTGGTTTCAATAAAGAAAATATTGTAGCGATCGATGTCGCCGGCACTGATGCAAAGAAAGTGTTTCCTCTTTTTGCACGAGCATTGCAATCTAACCCTTCTGTAATAGGACAAACTGCATCTCAGATTGGATTAGGAGAAGGAGCAGGGCAAATGGGTGGCGGATACGAATTTAATGGAGAAAAAAAGGGGGTGATAGAATATCCCGTAGATGCAGACTTTTTACCTGTGATGGGAATGCGTATTATAGCAGGCCGTAATTTCGATGCGCGTATCAGTTCAGATACTTCAGACGCCGTGATCGTTAATGAAGCGCTAGTACAACAATTAGGCATCACCTCGCATGACGCGATAGGTAAGCAATTAAAACAAGCAACCAGGGGTCAGGGTTCAGTTTCGCCTAAAAATATCATAGGTGTAATAAAGGATTTTAACTTTGAACCATTGCACCGTTCAGTCAGGTCGCAGTTATTTTTAATGCCTGCTGTTATTGAACCAGGGAAATTTTTTGTACGCATAAAACCCGGAAATCTGTCCGGGACAATAACATCCTTACAGGCTACCTGGAAATCCATTGTTCCGGATCTTCCTTTTAAATACAGTTTTTTGGATGAGGACTTCAACCGCTTTTATAAGTCAGAACAAAAATGGGGTAGCATTATTAGCTGGGCGGGAACCGTATCTATTTTTCTGGCCTGCCTGGGTTTGTTCGGGCTCGCTGCATTGGCAGCTGTAAACCGCCGGAAAGAGGTTGGCATAAGAAAAATATTAGGTGCGTCAGTTTCCTCTATTGTTGGCTTGCTTTCTAAAGATTTTTTAAAACTCGTGGCTATCGCGTTATTAATAGCTTCCCCTATCGCTTGGTATTTTATGAATAAATGGCTGCAGGACTTTGTTTACAGGATAGATATTAGTTACCGGGTTTTTGCGATCGCGGGAGTACTTACTTTGTCGATAGCTTTAGTAACTGTAAGTTTCCAGGCAGTAAAGGCTAGTTTAAGTAACCCTGTAAAAAGTTTAAGGACAGAATAAAAAGGTATAATCAAACACAAACTACATGTTTAGAAATTATTTAAAGATCGCGTTCCGCAATTTGCGCAGGCATAAATTTATTTCCTTTATAAATATTATCGGACTCACGTTAGGTTTAACCTCCTGCCTGTTAATCCTTGCCTATTTCATGGATGAACTGAAATACGACAAGTATCACAAAAATGTTAACCGCCTCTATCGCATCGCGCTTGATTATAAATGGAAAACCGGTGATATTCATACCGCTACTACATCCGGGCCCATGGCGCCTTTGCTGAAAAATAATTTTCCTGAAATAGAAGCTATAACACGTTTCTCTACCGAAGGAACCGATTATATAAAAACCTCCAAAGAGCCGTTAGAGGTATTACCTGTTTTTACTGAGAATAGTTTTTTTAAGGTATTCAGTTACCATTTTATTTATGGTGATGCAAATTCCGCATTAACAGAACCTAACTCGATCGTGCTTACTGAAAGCACTGCTAAAAAAGTGTTTGGTGAAGTAGCAGAGGCGGGTGGTAAAATGGTATCTTATTTAAAAGGTCCACCTCAGAAAGTTACCGGCATCATTGAAGATGTACCTGCCCAGTCGCATTTCAGTTTTGATGTAGTAGGCGTACTCGATACAAAAGCGGATTATGTAACGGCCTTTCAAAATTTCAGTTTTTATACCTATGTTTTGTTGAAGAATGGAACCGACCCGGCGAAGCTGCAAAGCAAAATGAATGCGTTTGTCACCAAGCAAGCCAACGATCCCGGTGCAGAAATTCGTTTACCCCTGCAGCCCCTGACTTCTATTCACCTTCATTCACATCTGTCCAACGAATTAAATGCTAACGGTAACATACTATACCTGTACATATTCTTTTCGGTGGCTGGTATCATACTTTTATTAGCCTGCATCAATTATATTAATCTTGCTACCGCACAGTCCATCAAGAGAGCTAAAGAAGTGGGCATCCGCAAAGTAATGGGCTCTGCGAGATGGCAACTGATCTTTCAATTTTTTACCGAGTCGTTGCTTTTAGTGTTATGCGCCTCTGTATTGAGCCTGTTATTAATGCAATTGGTTTCACCGGTGTTAAAGCAGATTACCGGGAAGGAAATTTCTATCTGGAACAATGGCCCGGTGTTCGTTATAGCTTTGATGGTATTGATTGCTGCAGGTGTTGGTTTGCTGAGTGGCGCTTATCCTGCACTATTTTTGTCGAGGTTCAAACCAATTACGGTACTAAAGGGTGTTTTCGGAAAAAGTCCTTCCAATAATATTTTCAAGAGATCACTGATCGTTTTCCAGTTTACCATCTCTACTACATTGATTATTTTTACCTGGATCACTTACAAGCAAATTAATTTTGCCATAACAACAGACCTGGGATTTAACAAAGATCAGGTTGTGGGAATAAGAGTGCCTTATGATCTACGTACAAAAAACCTGCAGGCGTTCAAAGCCCGCTTAATGCTGCATCCCGGAATAGCAGGTAGTGCATCCACTACCCTTCCGTTGGGGAATGATAATATTTCAGGGCAGGGTTATTTCCCGGAAAAGGATGGTCAGAAAGCCGATCATACCATTATCGGCCACTTTCTCGGAATAGATGCAGCTTATCTTACACTATTAAAAATTCCGTTACAGGAAGGCAGGAACTTTTCTTCATCAATTGCATCTGATTCAACAAAAGCTGTAATTGTAAATGAAACACTTGTTAAAACCGCTGGCTGGAAAAATGCCATA
>CAXSIE010000065.1:11375-16244 GCA_964237295.1 uncultured Flavihumibacter sp.
CGGATATGGTACTTTACAGGTGAAGGTACTGCTACTGCAGAAGCAGCGGTAATAGGTGTTGTAAAAGATTTTCATACTGCTTCTCTGCATAAAGGCATAGAGCCGCTCGTGATGAATATGTCTCCCAAACAGGAAGCTGATAACCTTTTCATAAAAATTAAACCGGAAAATGCCACAGCAGCATTAGCCTATATTGAAAAGATTTATAAGCAGTTTGATAATAGTAATCCGTTCCAGTATTATTTTCTTGATCAAAACTTTGCAAAGCAGTACAAAGAAGATGAACGTAAAGGAAACCTGTTTTTGTTATTTACCAGCCTGGCTATTTTTATCGCATCCCTGGGCTTATTCGCACTGGCAGCTTTTACCGTAGAACAACGAACCAAAGAAATTGGCATCCGGAAAGTGTTGGGTGCCTCGGTTCAAAACCTGATATTTTTGTTGTCAAAAGATTTTCTGTTGCTTGTTTTTATCGCATTTGTTTTTGCTACACCAATAGCCTGGTGGGTATCGCATGCATGGTTACAGGATTTTGCTTACCGGGTTAATATGAGCTGGTGGATGTTTGCCGTTGCAGGATCAGGCGCGTTAATTATAGCCTTTCTTACAGTGGGTGTTCAGGCTTTCAAAACCGCTGATGAAAGTCCGGTAAAAAACCTGAGAACGGAATAAGATACAACCCACCAAAATCGGCACACGGTTACAAATGGGGTTAGAAATAATCATAGTCTCTATTTAATCAACTTAAATCACAATTCAGAATTAAACTTAATCTATTCAATGCTCAGTTTACAACATGTTTCTAAATGGTACAATTCAGGCAGCAACAGGAATTTTATTTTGAAAGATATAAACCTGGAAGTAAAAGAAAAAGAGTTTGTGTCTATAATGGGACCATCGGGTTCCGGCAAATCTACCTTGCTCAATATAATCGGCATGCTTGACGAACCTTCTGAAGGTGACTACTTATTTATGGGAGAAGCCGTTCATAAATTAAAAGAAAAGCATCGTTCTGCTTTATACAAGCAATACATCGGTTTCGTTTTCCAGGCTTATCACCTTATTGATGAGTTAACGGTGTATGAAAATATTGAGACACCACTTATCTACCAGGACATAAAAGGCTCAGAAAGAAAAGCAATGGTGGCTGATATATTAGACAGGTTCCAGATTGTGGGAAAGAAAGACCTCTTCCCTTCACAGTTGTCAGGCGGCCAGCAGCAGTTGGTAGGTATTGCCAGGGCGCTGATCGCGAAGCCAAAATTATTACTGGCAGACGAACCCACCGGTAATCTTAATTCCAAGCAGGGTGAAGAGATCATGGGATTGTTTAAAGAACTTAATAATGATGGCGTAGCTATTATACAGGTAACACATTCTGAAAAAAATGCGGCCTATGGATCGAGGATCATTAACCTGTTGGATGGAAGGATTGAAAACTGATCGATCAAAAACACTGATTATAAATCTTATGCACAATCAACTGCGCATACAGGTATGTTGCCTTATTAAATGATCATACAAAACCGGATATACTTTTTATGAAACGAGTACTTGGCAGTGCCGCTTTATTGCTGCTTTTTTTAATTTCAAGGGCGCAGGATAATACCCTTACACTCAGGCAGGCTGTAGAAACAGCCATTACAAATAATTTACAGGTAAAACAAAGCGACCTGCAAATGCAGACTGAAAATGTTTACCTGAAACAATCAAAAGCCAGTATTTTACCGGATATAACCGGAGGTTTAAATAATGGCACCAACCAGGGCAGAAGCATTGATCCGTTCACTAACGGTTATATCAACCAGCAGGTAAATACGGCAAACTTTAATTTAAACGCAGGTATAAATTTATTCAATGGCGGACGTATTCTTAATTCCATCAAACAAAACAAACTGGGCTATGAAGCGAGTAAGATGGAACTGCAACAGATTAAGGATAATATCACCCTTGATGTGATACTTGCTTATGTACAGATCCTCAATAATGAAGACCAGTTAAAACAGGCACAAAAACAGGAAAAAGTAACCCGCACTCAGGTGGAAAGACTGGAGATACTTAATAAGGATGGTGCTATTTCACCGGCAGATCTGTATGACCTGAAAGGCCAGCTTTCGAATGACCAGCTATCTATCATCAATAACCAAAACACGCTGAATACAGCAAAACTTTCCCTGGTGCAATTGATGAACATACCATACAACAAAGACCTGCATGTAGCTGAAATCTCTGCAGACCAGTTTACAGCTTATGAAACTTCCCCAGATGAAATATACCAATCGGCTTTAAAACAACTGGCTCTTGTTAAGGGAACAGACCTGCGCCGGCAAAGTGCGGAAAAAGCGGTGAAAGTCGCCAGAAGCTTATACTATCCGTCACTGGGGTTATATGGAAATCTATATACCAATTACTCCAGTGCTGCCAGAAAAGATATATTGCTGAATTCCACACCGGTTACTTCCGGTGATTATATTGAACTGGCAGGTAATAAAGTCCCTGTATACACAAGTCAGCGTAATTACAATTCTGAGAAAATCAATTACTTTAGCCAATTCAATAATAATTATTATACCTCACTTAGCGTAGGATTAAACATTCCTATTTTAAGCGGATTCCGTGCAAGATACCAGGTGTCGCTTGCCAAGATAGCATTGCGGAACCGGACTTATATTGAAGAAACCACCACCATACAATTGAAGCAATCCGTAGAGCAGGCTTATTTTAATATGACTGCTGCTTACGACAGGTACCAGAAACTGGTGCAGCAGGTAGCTGATTACTCAGAATTATTCCGTACCGCGGAAGTAAAGTTTAATGCGGGTGCATCTACTCAGGTGGATTACCTGATAGCTAAAAATAAAGTAGACCTTGCCAATACCAACCTGATCATTGCCAAGTATGATTTTTTGATCCGTATTAAAGTACTGGATTATTATCAGGGAAAGATGTTGTGGTAATTTTTTTTAACGCAGATAGATAGCGCAGAGAAAGGAAACACAGAGCGCGCAGAGAAATATCCTGTGCACGCTCTGTATTAAAAACTATTTCAACGCGCTGTTGATCGCCTTTGCGGAATCAAGATGCGTGCGTAAAACAGGTAATGTTTTTTGAGCCAGTGCCTTAACATCAGCATCATCAAGCTTGGTAGCATCTTCAAATTCGCTGATGTCATTTTTATGATCATCTACCATCATGCTTATATAAGCTTTGTCAAATTCGGCTCCTGATTTTTTCTGCAGTTCGTCAACATGTTTCCGGTGTTCTTCACCCAGCGATGCAGGTAAGGTTACGCTTTTACCATCTGCTACCATTTTCATTTCCGCATTGGCCTGCGTATGGTCTTTGATCATCATGGCGCCAAAATTTTTCACCCTCGGATCAAGTGCTTTACTTTGAGCGATTTTACCCAGCTCTACTTCCATCATTCCACCGCTGGCGGCTTTTACCATAAAGTCGGCAGCCTTACCTGGAACCTGTTTGCCTTTTTCGTCGTTGATGTCTTTTGCTACTTCAACGCTGTCTTTTTTGTTGCTATCTCCATTGCCGCATGCCTGGAAAGCTCCTGCCGCAAGCAGCATCATAAGAATCAGATTAATTTTTTTCATTTTGTTGATTTTATGTGATTAACAGATCACTGTTCAAAAGCTGTGCCCGCCAAATTATTACAGGATTTTGTAAGTAGCATTAACATAAGAAGGCAAAAAAGTTGGTTGCGCCCTGTTGCTTTCTTGCCGGGTAACAAGTTCCGTTGTCTAAACTTTTAGGAAACTGAAGGGTTTACAATGCTGATACTCAACAAAATCTGATCTTTATTGTTAGAGAAAAAAATTTTATATGGCAAGAATCTCTCTAAAAGCTATCAGTGCAAAAATGAAATCGTTGGATATTTGTATGTTGACCACTCAAACTACACGGGGACATCTTTCCAGTCGCCCGATGTCTAACAATGGTGATGTTGAATTTGATGGCAACTCTTACTTCTTTACATTTGAAGAATCCCGTACTGTAAAAGATATCCGCGAATTTCCATATGTCAGCCTGGGATTTAACGGACCTGATGATTTATACATTTCGTTAACGGGTAAAGCCAGGCTCATCACGAGAAAATCTTTGATGGTAGAACATTGGCTGGATCAGTTAAAGCAATGGTTTCCTAAAGGTCTTGATACTCCGGGAATTGTTTTGATACATGTTAAGGCCAGCAGGCTAAAATACTGGCAGGGAAATAAAGCAGGTGAGCATAAGGTAAAGTAAAAGTGATTAATTATTAATGATTAACGGTTAATTATTAATAATCAAGGGTATGGAATACTTCAAACCATAATTCATATTATTTATCATTATTATTTATCATCATTAATTATTAACAATTAAAATGAAATACAACTTATTAGGAAACACAGGATTAAAAGTTTCTGAACTTTGCCTGGGAACGATGACTTATGGCGGAACAGGAAGGTTTGCCAATATCGGCAACCTCGGTCAGGAAGCTGTTGATGAACAGATAAAGCGTGCGGTGGATGCGGGAATCAATTTTATTGATACAGCTAATGTATATTCCAACGGTTTGTCGGAAGAGCTGACAGGTAAAGCGATACGTAACCTGGGTTTGAAACGTGATGACCTGGTTATTGCAACCAAGGTAAGAGGTAAAATGGGTGAAGGGCCTAACGAAATCGGTTTAAGCCGCAAACATGTTATGCAACAGGCAGATGAAAGCCTCAAACGCCTCAACCTGGAGTATATCGACCTGTACCAGATTCATGGTTATGACGCGTTAACTCCGCTGGAAGAAACACTGTGGGCGCTGGATGACCTGGTTAAAAGCGGTAAAGTCCGTTATATCGGAGCCAGTAACCTGGCAGCCTG
>CAXSIE010000066.1:0-12517 GCA_964237295.1 uncultured Flavihumibacter sp.
GGGATGTTATTTGGCCACTAAGGCACTAAGGAGCACAAAGAAATAATCTTTGTGTTACTTAGTGCCTTCGTGTCTTTGTGGCCAAATAACATCCCGGTATGCATCACTTCAAAAGGAAGATCCAAAAATTCTTTTATATACGGGGATATTTGTCTCAAGCTGGCATTCCATACCCGGGCTTGCGATCTCCCGGTTGGCACTGATTTTTTCTTTAAGATCAGTGTTTAATGAAAGTTTTAAAATACAACTTTCAGTGTTGTTTTCAACATCATAAACTAAAAATGTAATGCCGCTCAGGTTATATAAATAATTGTTTTTATCGGCCGCGGAAATTGTTACCTGCTGTCCCTTCCTGATTTTACCGGCTTCTGCAACCGGGATCACTACCTGTAAAAAGCATTGCTTTTCCTGCCATCCGATTATGGCTTTCCCGCTTATTAGTTGAACAGCGGTGATGTTAAACACAAAAAGAATTGATATAATGAAAAATAAACACATCAGCAGTGCTCCCCAGCTTCCTATCCAACCCGGGATGTTTCCCATAACTTCGGATACTTCTTTTGAACGTAGCTGTAATGAATGTCCGTTATTACTGAATGATTGATTAATCGAGTTGTTTTCCATAACGCTTATTTGATGATAAAAAATAAAAAATTTCCACGGATTCTTTTGGCAATCCGAACACTTGCAAAATTCAGCAATTCCATAAATAATTATCAATTTCCCAATTCAAGCTGGTTGCGTATCAATTCAAAATATTTGTTTTTGCCTGAGATGAGCTTTTCATGACTATCACTTTCCACAATCCTGCCTTTATCAATAACAATGATCTGGTCTGCATTTTTAACTGTGCTAAGCCTGTGCGCCACTATTATCACTGTGCGGCCTTTAAAGAATTGCTCCAGGTTTCTCATGATCACTAATTCATTTTCCGCATCCAGCGCATTGGTAGCTTCATCAAAGAATAAATATTCCGGGTCTTTGTAAACGGCTCTGGCGATCAGAACACGTTGCCGCTGGCCCTGACTCAAACCTACACCATCCTGACCGATCATAGTATTGTATTGCAGGGGAAGTGATTCTATAAATTCCCGGATATTGGCAATTCTCACGGCTTCCAATAATCTTTCTTCATTAATGGTTTCTTTAAGCGCTATGTTATTGGCAATTGTATCTGAAAAAATAAAGCTGTCCTGCATTACGGTACCGCATTTTTCCCGCCAGTAGCTGCTGTGAATGTCATCGAGACTGTCATTGCCAATAAGAATCTCTCCGGTTTGCGGTTGATAAAATTTCAGCAGCATTTTAAGCAGCGTCGTTTTACCGCTTCCGCTTACGCCCACAATTGCAATTAACTTTCCCTCAGGTATTGATAAGGAAATACCATCCAGCACAGGTTTGGCATTATGACTTGCATAAGCGAATGAGAGGTTGTTGATGGTTATTGATTTATCGCCGGATAAAAGTCTTAGTTTCTTATTGTTTTCAGGATCTTCTTCATCCGGTTTTGAGTGAATTTCCCCCAATCTTTCCAAGCTTATTTTTGCTATTTGTGCTTCCATGGTAAGACTGATCAGTTGGCTGATAGGAGTGTTCAACTGGCCCACTATAAAAGTAATCGCCATCATAGTACCTAAGGTCATGCTATGGTTTACAACGGCCATAGCTGCAACAAATAATATCAGCACTACCTGCATATAACCTATAAAGCGCGAACCTCCGCTTTCAAACTGGTTAATCTTTAACTTCTTAAGATTTACTTTAAATAAAGCAGCCTGGATGCGTTCCCATTCGGAGCGTTTCTGTCGTTCAATATTGTTGAGTTTTATCTCCTGCATTCCTGTTATCAGCTCGTATATTTTACTCTGGTCTGCCGACAAAAGAGCAAAGCTTTTATTTTCCAGCTGCCTCATTTTTGCCAGGAAAAAAAAGATCCAGCCCAGTTCCAGTATGGTACCTACCATAAAAATGAAGAAGATGGTGAGGTTAAAGCTTGCCAGTACAACGCCGAAGATCAGGATGCTGAAAATGGAAAATACACTTTGCAGCAGTGTGTCGGTAAGAAAATGTTCCACTCTTTTATGATCTTCTATTCGTTGCGTAAGGTCGCCTACCAGCTTACTGTCGAAAAACTTAATCGGCAGGTTCATCAGTTTGATCAGGAAGTCGGATATGATATAGACGTTGATCCTGCTACTGACATGAATCAGCACCCATGCCCTTATGAATTCAACACTCAGGGTGCTGATAAATAAAATGAGTTTTCCGATCAATATGATATAAATGAAATTTATATCCTGATTAGCAATGCCATAATCTACGATTGATTGTGTTAAAAAGGGGAACAGTAACTGTAAAATACTGCCGAATAGCAAAGCCATACAAAGCAATACCACATATCTTTTATATTGGAGAAGGTAACGGATAAGGAAAGAGAAACTGGCTTTGTTCCGTTTCTTTGTATCTTCCAGATCAAACAAACCGGGTGATGGCTCTAACAGTAATAAAATTCCTTCCTCTTTTCCATTTTTAATGCCTGTGGCCCAGCCGCTTAAAAACTCTTCCCTGGTATAGGTAATAAGTCCGCCACCGGGGTCTGCTACATATACTTTGTTTTTATGTATCTTATATACTACCACAAAATGATCCTGGTTCCAGAAAGCAATGGCAGGTAACGGCGCTTTTTCCGACAACTTATCAAAATCCACCTTTACGTACAGGCTCCGGAATCCAATTTCTTCGGCGGTGGAGCTTAAACCGGAAAGAGACACACCCTGCTTAAACATAGCACATTTAGCTTTTAAAAAATCCAGGGAAAAATCCTTTCCATAATAACTGGCGATCATCCTGATGCAGGAAGGCCCGCAATCCTGTGAATCCAGTTGAGGTAAAAAGGGAAATTTTCTTTTAAAAAGTTTCATGTTAGAAAATATTTCGGTGCGGTTTTAAATTTCTTTTATCGTTCCAGGAAGAGGAGATAAGTAATTATGATTTTCGCAGTCAATAATTTTTTAAAAGCAGTAACTATCTGAATTAGTTCCTTATTAAACTGATACATTTCCAATCAACGGCGCGTAATCATGCAAAGTTTTCCAGTTCCGTAGTATAATCGGTATCTGAAAGTTCCAATACGGATGCTTCGATTATCTGTTTGGCTTCTTCGTAATCCAACAACGAAACCCCGCAGGAATCCAGGATCGATTGGGGCATCTGTTGCAATACTTTGTTTTGAATATGGGTTATTAATTTAAGCAGGTCATGACAATAGACAGATGGATTGTTGAATCCGTTTTTACTGCTATGCCGATGAGGCAGATACCCTCCTCCGCAAATTTCTTTAACCGGGCATGCCCTGCATTGCCTGCATAATTTTTTATGGCTTGCATGGTATAATTTAGCCAGGTCGTTATCCAGCGCCTCATCAAAATCATGTGTAAGCACGTTTGCATTACGCCGGGTAAATCCATCACCGCAAATTCTTAACACATCTACCGCTTCTATGGCGCCATTTGTTTCAATAACCAGTAATTCGTTGCTGCCATTGCCCAATCCCTCGTTGGAACCGTTACCTCCCAGTATTGAATTGATTATTTGTTCATACATGCCTAAACTTATCCTTTCTCCATTTGGTTCATTGATCCAGCAATCGAACAACGCTATCAGCCAATCGGCATAGGGTGTTTCACTGTTATTAAAAGCTCTGGGCGGCGGCTGGTCATAAGTGGAATCAGGCAACAGGAATTCGGCTGCTTTTACTTCAAGGCTTTTGAAATGTTCATATATGGCGATCGGATCTGAATTTACATTCAGAACAGATAATAACCCTGGTTTGTATTTTAATGAAGGCGATTGCTGTGCTGTTTTCAACCCTTGAACAATTCTTACATAAGAGCCTTTGCCGGCATGATCAATCCTGTACCGGTCATTATCTTCCGGAGTGCCGTCAAGGCTGATGCCAATCACAATATCAAGCTTTCCAAACAACTGGCACCATTGCTCGGTAAGCATGGTGGCATTGGTCTGCATGGCAAAAAACGGAATAATATCGGGTTGCAAACGCTGCCTGGCTTTCGAAACAAATTTTTCGTAAAATTCAAACCCTGCAAGTAACGGCTCCCCTCCATGAAAGACGAAAGAAAAATCTGTTATGCCATGTTTTTTACAGTGCAGGAAGGTTTTTTCCAATAAGGCATCCACCACATCGTCTGGCATTACTTTAGGCTGATTTTTGTAGGTGGTATCACCCATATTGTACATGTAGCAGTAAGTACAATTCAAATTGCACCTGCTGGCGACCTTTATTATTAAAGCGTTGCACTTAATGTTCTTTTCTGATACTTGCATGATTCATATTTAAAGTGCTGAAGTATGACAAGTGATACTGATGGTTTAAGAATGCAGTTATACATGCAACTGGCAGCACCACATTTATCAAAATCTGCATGATAAAAAATAAGCGTTGAAAACCAAAGGCAAGATCCTTTTTGCAAAAAAGTATCCTGACCTTTGGCTTCATGCGGAATTAATGGGTTACTATAATTCTACCATAAATAACTTTCACATAAATTACTCTTTGATAAATTACTCCACCAACTGAACTATCCGCAGCAATTTCTTTTATGGCGTCGTTTTTGAAATCACTAAAAGAGTTGCCGATTAATTCGAGATGCTCAGGATTGAACCTGAACTTTTTTCCGTTTTTCATTTTGTTTGATTTTTTTTTAAATAAGAATGGTACTCATCCTGGAAGGATGCTCACTGTTTTTAACGTCCCTGGTGAACGGACGTAAATGCGGCACACCGGTAGGCCTCCCAATGCGCTTGCATTTACCTTTCGCGAAAAGATCTTTAATTTATTATGTGGATTAAAATGTTTATTTGTTGATCCTGCTTTGTTCTTCCTTGTTACCGGCGTCTCTTTCTTCAGCTTGTTTGATTTTGGCTTTACCAAACTTGTAGGAAAAGTTTACCCTGATGCCACGGAGGTCGTTATTGGTTGTAGCTATGCTATACTGATCAAGATAATTTACTCTTGCAGACATGATGGTTCCCCTGAACAGGTCTGAAATATTGACGCTGATAACTGCTTTATCATGTAACAGCTTTCTCTTTACTCCTAATGCCACCTCAGAATAACTGCTCATCCTGAACAATCCGCCGATTCCCGGTGATTGATACATTACATTGATCTCAGCGCTCCAGTGAGGTGTTACAACAAACGCCTGTGTAGAACTGACTGTTGCCATAACTTTGTCATCAGCATATACGCTACCCAGATAAGGGGCATACACATTCTGACGGGAAATGTCTATGGAATTGTACGATTGCCACCACTTGCCCGCTTCAAATGGTAGTTCCATGGTAATACCTGAAATACTGCTCTTTTCAAGATTCAACTGCTTGAAGACGATCGTCTTCGTTTTAGTATCCTGTTCCGGCAACTGTAAAAATTCATCTTTGTTCTGTAAGTGATAAAGAGTTATAACATACTTGTTCTGGAATATATTCACAAGCGATAATGAATGTACATAAGAGGGCTTTAGATATGGATTTCCGGAGCTGGAAGAATATGGAGTTGAATAGTACCTGAAGGGATTCATATCCTCATAGGATGGCCTGTTTATGCGATAACCATAATTAAATTCCAGCTGGTATTGATCGCTGAATTTTTGCTGAAGAAGAAGGGTAGGAAAAATTTTAAAATAAGAACGGTCCATTACATTTTGCAGGGTTAAGGAGTTGCCTCTTGTTTTTGTATTCTCACTGCGCAATCCTGACTGAAAGGTAAAATTGTTAATAGTTTTTGTTACTTCACCGTATAGGGCTATTATGTTCTCTTCGTAATTAAAATGATTGCTTTTGCCCGTATCGTTAAGGTACTCGCTGTTTATATAATTCTCAAACCTGTATATGTTATCGGTATTTGTTTTGGTAGCTTTAGCCCCTGCGCTGAAGCTGGTACCGGAACCCAAAGGATGCACATAATCCATTTTTGCCGTATAAATCCGGATTAGCTGAGGTACTTCACTCCTGAAAACAGTTGCCGGCCTTATTAGATTATGATCAGCATCAAAAATGTTATTGGTATTTACAGCGCTGAGGGTGGTGTTGTACTGCAGGTAATCAAAATCAATATTCAGCGACCTCCCCAGTGTATCAAATGCGCCTTTGTAATGAGTGTTTAAAGATATATAACTTTTATCGCCGTTATTATATATATCAGACAGGTAACTTGAATCAACAATATTTTTGCTGCTGTATATAGGAGTGCCGCTTTGATCTTTGTTATGCCATTTTCCCCAGGTACCATCGATCATAAATCCAATCGTACTCTTTTTGCTCATATCATAATTCAAATCCAGCTTACTTGTATTGTTAGCCTGCTTTCTTTGCCTGTTCAATGTTTCTTTATATAAAGTAATCATACCTTCGTTATTATACTGTTGATCCAGGTACTCCTTAGTAAGGTATGCGCCGTTTTTGTATTGATGGGTAAGGGAGGCAGTTAATTTTTTTTGTTTGTAGTGAAGGTTAATGCCGGTGGTATATTTGGCATAAGTATTTTGTTCATAGCCCGTGTTTACTGCCCCGTTAAAACCGTCCTGCTTGTTTTTTTTGGTAACTATATTAATAAGGCCACCGGTGCCCTCCGCATCATACACTGAAGAAGGATTCGGTATCACTTCAATTTTGCTGACATCTTCTGAATTGATAGCAGACAGCAGATCTGCCAGGTCTCTTCCCGAAAGTTCTATTAATTTATCATCTAACATTATCGAAGCAGCAGTAGCAGCCTTTAAACTAACATACCCCTGTTCGTTAGTTCTTACGCCCGGAGTCTTTCTTAATATATCCCATGCGTTGCTTCCTATTGTGATAGTACTGTTCTCAACATTAAAAATAATTTTTCCGGCTTTTCTTTCTATTAATGGCTTGCTGGCTTTTACAATTACCTCACTGAGCAATTTAACAGTTGCCGAATCAAGATGAACGGGTGGCAGTATTTTTTCCTGATACAGGCTATCTATGGTAAATGTTTTAGTGATATATATTTTATAACCTGCTGATTGAATGTACAGATTATATTTTCCTGCTTTCACATCCGGAAATGCAAAGTTCCCGGTGCTGTCAGTTATTGTTCCTTTTAAAAAAGAAGCATCGCCAGGTGTCTGTAACAGCATTGTAGCATTGACAACCGGATTGTTGTTGAACAAAACAACACCTTTAATAAGTGCCCCGGCAGCAGCATCTTTTTGCGCATAGAGGTGGCTGTTTGAAATAAGTATCAACAGGACGGCGCCAGCCTGTCTCCAATATGTTTTAGTAACTTTAGTAAAAAAAAGAAAGAAGGAAAGCATAGTAAATTCTTTAATTATATAGTTCACTACTTCATTCACCCGTTAGTAAGCGATTATCGTAAGTTGTAGCACCACCAACATTTTATTCCTGAAATCGCTGCTTAAATTATTGGTCGCATAGTAAATGCACATGTCAACAAAAAAATAAATATTTTTTATTAATCGTATTAAAGGAGAAGCAACCAACCTTGATAGTAGAAAATTTCAGAGGTAATTTATTGAGAAGGGAAATAGAAAAATCAAAGCCGAATGTATCAACTGATGCGCTACCAGTAATGCAGGAGACAACCGGTTTCAATGGTTTCAATATAATAAATATGAAGAGAATTTTTGTTCATACTTTATTAATAATTATTTTAGGTGCTAAATAAATTTTTCTCGAAATGGAAGATGAAGCTATCCTTAATGGTTTAACCGGTGGCGGAGACCAAAGACCTCATTTCGAGAAAGAGCTGTACAGGAAATACGAATATTATATTAATGAAGGATGCAGGGAACACAATATTAGTTATGACGATAGCTTTAGTGCATATAGCGACGCTGTAATGTCTGCTATCCATAATATACTTAATAACAGCTTTAACAGGGAAGCTTCCTTAAAAACTTACCTGTACAGAATATTTTCCAATAAATGTATTGACATTATCAGGAGGAACACGACTATTAAAGAGAAGGTTAATAAATCTACGGCACAACCGGAGCTTTTGCAACAGTTGCCGGACAATGCAAAAATAGCGATAGAGAAACTTATAGATGGTGAAAAGGTACAGGCGATAAAGAAGTGTCTTGAATTGATCGGAGAAAAGTGTAAAAAATTATTGTTGCTCTTTCGTGACGGCTATACCGATAAAGAAATTGCAGAAAAACTGGATTATAATAGTCCGTCCGTAGCAAAAATAACCAGGTTCCGTTGTCTTGAGCGGATTAAGGAAAAAATAAAAGGTGTTTGATTATGAGCGACCTATTGGAATATATCGAATCTTATTTTCAAAAACAGTTAAGTGATACTGAGGAAAAAGAATTTACAGAAAGGTGTATTCATGATAAGGAATTTGCAGATGAGGTTGCTTTTTATATAAACTTCATGGAAGCCTCCAGGGAAAAGCTGCTGGATCAAAAGATGCAGGAATGGCCGGCTGATAACAAAAAGGCAAATGATATACAACCGTTAGTTCCACTTAAAAAGATTAATTTCCGGAAATGGCTGCCTTATGCCGCTGCGGCATGCCTGGTGCTCGCGTTTATAGGATATTCATTATTTACCCGGGAATCTTCTTCGGACCTCGCTCATAGATATGTTCAGAAAAATTACGCTGAGTTAAGTAATAGCATGTCGGGCTCAACTGATAGCATTGCATCAGGAATATCAGCTTATAATAACAAAGACTACAATAAAGCAATATTTATCTTTAAAAAAGTTTATAACGCCGATCCCGGGAACAGCGATGTAAAAAAATATATCGGGCTTAGTTACCTTATGCTAAAAGATTACGACAAAGCATTGGAGCAGTTTGATGAGCTGGCGGCAAAAAAAATATATAGTAATCCCGGACTCTTTTTGAAAGCTGTTACGCTGCTGGAACGAAACAGCAAAGGTGATAAAGAAGCCGCAAGACGCCTACTGGAAGAAGTTGACGCAAAGCAACTGGAAGGAAATGCTGAAGCCCACGGGTGGCTGGGTGAATGAACAATCCATGATTTATTTAACAATACAGCCATAAGACCATGAAAAATTTCTTAATTATTCCTGCCACTTTCATGGCGGGCATCCTGATATTTGGAATGTTTGCTATTTTCAGTATTACAGCTTGCCACCATCCAAAATATACGCCCGGTGATACATCAGTACATATTGACCTTGGTTCATACAAGGCCGGGAAAGAAAAACCTTTTCCACCATCTATAATTGATACGGAAGTAATAGTTTGGAAAAATCCAACGGCCAAATCCGCAGATTTTGACGAATGGCTCAACAATAAAAAGGCGAAACTGATTAGCCTGGATACAAGTGCTTGTAAGTTTTGCAGTGATACGTTACTGTTGTTAGCAGGTCCTAATGTGAAGACTATCATTTCCGATAAGGCTGTTGCTGCCGGAATTCCCAGTGGGCAAACTACCCAGGCGACAGGGGGAGGTGATGATACCGCTTTCTTTAGTTTTAATATCGTTATCCGTTTACCGGAACCCTATACAAGGAAGGATAATGATTCATCACATTTACTTCGTCCTGCTGCTCCACCGCACAATGTTGATTCAATTACGGTTGCTATTTTTGATACAGGCCTTGATCCTCTTACTAAAAATTTATATACCGGAATTGTAAAAAATTGCCCGAACATGCTGGGCGGCGAATCCGGGTGGAACTATATTGCCGGAAACAATAATACCAACGATAATGAATACCCGGTATTTCACGGAAGCCGGGTTTCAAAACTCGTAATCGAGCAGGCAGGTAAACAACCCGCTATCAAAGTAAACATTTTACCGGTTAAAGTTCAGGATAGCATAGGTGACGGTGACCTGTTCCACATCCTATGCGGATTTGCCTATGCGGCTAATAGCGGAGCTAAAATCATCAACGCAAGTTTTGGATTTTATTCCACTGATACTTCCCACGCTCCATCATTGTTAAAAGCCTTTGTTAAGCATTATCTTACAGATAACAACATCTTAATGATAGCTGCAGCAGGAAATGAAAATTTCGATGAAGATAAAATGTTCAGAGATCATTTTAACGGGAATCCAAGAGACCTGAACCTGCATCCTTTTTATCCTGCCTGCCTGGCAAAGGAGCTTGATAATGTAATAGCTGTAACCACTGTATCACTGGATCTTAAGAAAGTCAGTCCGGATCAAAACTTTTCTCCCCTTGTTGTGGATATTGGTGTTCATTGCGACATGGTTGCTCCGGACGGTAATTTTGCATTTATATCTCCTTTAACCACTCAGGAACTGATTTTCGGTTCCTCTTATGCCACCCCTATTGTAACAGGAAAAGTTGCGAAATATTATAAGCAGCTTTTACCCTCAACGGGATTGTTTAACAAATCAATTCTTTTACAGAAAATGGAATCGCTTCATATAATACATCCAGATACGGATCTGTCAACAGCAGTTAGAAAAGGATATTATGCTAAAAGATGATTTCCCGATGGAATTTAAAATCCCTTCGAAAAGCCAGGATAAGTTTGATCTAATATTTTTAAAATGAACCTGAAATTGAATGCTGTTCCTGTGCACTTTATTGCCGTATCATTGACTATGCTGATGCTAACCATATTGCTTCCTGTTAGTGCAGTATCACAATGTATGACAAGCCGCCGGTTTTATGATACGCTAATGAAATTGGAAAGAAACAATGATCTTTCTAAAATACAAAGGCTGTCCAACGCAAATGATTTAAAAAAAGATGTGGATAAATGCAACATCGAAAAGGATTCGGTATATGCAAGGTTATTGCATCGTATCGGCTTATATAATTCATGGGCCGGTAATCTTAATGAAGCAATTGAGTTTACTACAGCGTCAGCTACAATCAATATGTCGGGTAAAAGCAATGTTAATCCGAAATTCGCCGTTAACAGCTATTTAAACCTTGCCGTTTATACCAAGGAATTATTACTGTTTGACAAGGTGCTCGAATTTTGCGATAAAACAATCCAGGCAGCTAATGGATTCAATGATCCGGTAACACTTGGCTTTGTAAGTAAAGCCAGGTTTGAAAAGACACATATTTATTTTCAAAAAGGAGACTATCAAAAAACTATTGAAGAAGCAACACTAGGACTGATACCGGCTTCAATAATAAAAGACACCTCTCTTATCGTAAATCTATATAATGAAAGGGCTCAGTCTTACGCCTTTAGCCAGTTTATTACTGAAGCTTCAGAGGATGTGAAAAGTGCTTACAAACTGATAAAACAAAATAATTATGGAGCTTACGCCAACAATTATAGAATCCGGGCCAAAATAAACGAGATCAGTAAAAGGTTTTCAGAAGCACAATCTAATTATGTTAAAGTAATAACAACTCGGGAAAAAATCAGGGATACCGCTGCATTAGCCGGTGATTATCTTGATGCAGGCATTTTATCGAGGGAGCATGCAATAAGCGATCCCGCTAAAAGTAATCTTTATTATACTGTCGCAATGCAGTATTACACCAAAGCGTTGAACTATGCAAGGATCTCAGGCAGTAAGGTTATAGAAGCAAAAGCGTTAAATAACCTCGGAGGTATTGACTTCAGGAATAAAATGTTTAAGCAGTCGGTAAACAAATATCATGAAGGTTTAAAGGCATCAGTATCCTCATTTACAAGTGATGACATATTTAAAAACCCATCTTATTCCCTATGCAAAAATATCAGTGACAAAAATTTTTTATCAACGGTATTAGGAAATAAAACGGAAAGTTTATTGCATTGCTTCAAGGATGATAATAAAGGCTTGCCTTACCTGAAAGCCGCTATCAGCACAGCACTTATTACCGATTCGCTGGTCACTGATATGCGACATGAGCAGACCGGGGAAGGCAGCAAACTATACTGGCGCAATGAAACAAGGGAATTTTATTCAAATGCCATTGAAGCCTGTTACCTGGCGAACGATCATAAGCTGGCTTTTTATTTTATGGAAAAAAGCAGGGCCGTTTTGCTTAATGATAAATTGAATGAACTGGGGGCCTTTTCATTGTTGCCGGCGGAAGAAGCGGCAAAGGAAAAGGAACTTCGCTTTAACATCCTTTCGTTACAAATTAAACTAAATAAAACAGAACAAAACCAGCCGGATTATAATGTTCAACAAAAAAAATTACTGGAAGCAAAAGAAAATCTGGAGCGCTACATAAAAACTTTGCAAAACAATTATCCCGCCTATTATCAATATAAATATTCGGATGATGTTCCGGACCTGCTTACGCTTCAAAAGTATCTCGAAGCCGGCAGCCAAAGCTTTATTCATTATTTTAATATTGACTCGGCAGTGTATATGTTAGTTATATCACCCTTGCAAACTCGATTCGTAAAACTTTCGAAACTGTTACTCAATGAAGAATTGCAAAAGTTTGTAGCGCTTTGCGCAGACAACCAGGCTTTCCAAAACAATCATGCATCTTTTGCTTTTTACGCACATGATATTTATGAAACATTGTTCCGTCCACT
>CAXSIE010000066.1:12527-16090 GCA_964237295.1 uncultured Flavihumibacter sp.
ATAAGCACAAAAAGAATTATCATCTGCCAGGACAATTTTTTCATTCCTTTCGAAGCCCTTACAACAGACACGGCTGGCAAAAACTTTCTTATTTACAACCACGCATTCAGCTATGTATATTCAGTAAGGTCTTTATTAAAACAATTTCCTGAGGTTAGTTCCAAAGGCGATTTTCTCGGAGTAGCTCCTGCTTCATACGCTTCTTATCTGAACGTGCAGCCTTTAAAAAGATCCGAGTCTTATCTAAGGAATTCGGCAGCTAATTATTCCGGGGTTAAATTACTTATCAACGCTGAGGCGAACAAAAGAAATTTAATGAATCAGTTGCCAAACTTTACCATAGTAAACATTTACTCTCATGCTGAGGCGGATAGTTCCGGTAAAGAGCCTGTATTGTTCATGTGCGATTCCTTACTAAGGCTTTCCGAGCTGCAGGAGTTTAATAATACGGCTACCCAATTGGTTGTTTTGAGTGCCTGCGAAACCAGTGTCGGTAAACACGCTGCAGGTGAAGGTATACTGAGTCTTGCAAGAGGGTTTGCGTCAGCCGGCATACCTTCTATTACAGCTACTTTATGGAAAGCGGATGAAAATGCCATTTATACCATTACAGAATCGCTCCACACCAACCTGGCGCATGGCATGCGTAAAGACGATGCTTTGCAACAGGCTAAACTATCGTTCCTTACCAGTAGCCATAACGGAGCCCGATTGCCGTTTTTCTGGGCAACCATGATACTTGTAGGAAACGGAAATACAATTAAATTATCTAATAAAAGTTATGTCTGGTGGATAGCAGGAGGAATCGTGTGTTTTGCCTTAATGGGTTTAATAATTTATAGAAAAAAAGATGCCGTTGCATCACCGCCCATTAAACCTTTACCGCCCGTACTGTAATAAGCGCCTCAAAATCACGGTCTTTAAAGTTGAGTTCTTCTTCAGTTAACTCTTCTGCGGCCATACCGTAAAAGAAAGCTACACCCACAAGCACATTTCCATAAGCTTCTACTTGCACCTCCTTGGAACCAAAGATGTCGCCAAAGAGCCGTTGGGCTGCAGCGCTGGTGAAGCGCCAATAATCGCCCCATCTGTCCATGTCGTACCGGCAGATCGGGCTATGTGAGGGAAGAGACGCTAATAAAACGCCGCCTGGCTTAAGTATGCGGTGAAGCGTGCGAGCGGCAGCATGAACGTCGTATATGAACTGCAGTGTTTGGGTAATTATGATACAGTCGAAAGAGTCGGACGGTAGATGATCAGCATTGCTAAGGTCTGCTATAATCGTTGGGTTTGAATCAGGATGCGCCTGATCAAGAACTTCGGAACGGGTTACACGCTTGCCGCCAAACATAAGGGTATAGCGGTCATCGCCTATCTCAACAACATGTCCTGCGATGTCACTGCAATGGTTATTCAAAAACTTTTCAATATAATAGCGGTCAATCGGCTGCCCGCGATCATAACCAAACGACCGTGTGAGCGGCTCCAACCTGCGAAGGTCGCCAAAGTTTACCGATCCTACAGCCGGTGATTCTGTTTCATCCTGTTTACCAGCTATTTGTTTATCGAGCATAATTTTTTTTTACAAAGACATATGTTTTTCTGCACAAGCAAGAAGAATGCCGCCGTTTTTATACAGTTTCCTAAAATCGCTTTGGCTTTCGAACGTCTTTGATAAGGAGGAAACTTATTCTATAATGATATTCTGAAAGCTGGTTGCTGACAGCAAACAATAATTCAAGGTTGAATGGTGATGAAATCAGCGCTTCTCAAACACCATTTGAGGTAAACAGCAACATTCTCTTTCAAAGTGCTGTAACCACTGTTGTCAAATACTGCTTTCTCGTAGGCTGCAAACATGCCTGCTTTCCAGAACAGGTTTTTTGCACTTAAATTCTCCTGAGTGTCACTGTTGCTGTATCCGATAAATAATGCCTGGCGTAAAGTTGAGATGATAGGCATGTTCTGGATAGCTTGCCCGGTTGTAATGTGGTCTGTATGATCATTTGTATTTAGTTCGGTATCAGGGTTAAGGTAGTTGATCCATATATCCGGTTTGCCCTGACTTTCAAACCGGATAATCGTTTGAAGCGTGGTATAAAAATCTGCCCAACTATTGTAAGTATTTGAATAGTCCAGGGCGGTGATGCGGCTGATTAACCCCTCTCTTAACCTGGAGAGGCTTTGGTTATTATATGCCGGAAATCCATTGCCATCCAGGTTGCCATCCGGCAGGCGAAGAAAGTAACAGGTAGCATTATTAGCTGACCAATAGGTAATAGCATGTTGATTAATATTCCTGCTACCGCTTGATTCCGAGAAGGTCAGGAGAGGAGCCAGGCAAAACCGGATGGAACTTTTACATCCTTCCTCCCGTGCAGTCCAGTACGTTTCAGCGGCCCCTGCATCGCCGGCTGTAGTAATGATAAAAACAACTTTACTATGGGGCGCAACCAGATCGTTATATACATTAGGATTCAGGAAAATCTGCCAGTCGTCAGCGTGTGCCACTACATAAAAGGAAATCTCAGAAAACAGTTCATCAGGCATCGGATAACTTTATCTTTAATCGAACTTACAGGCGAAACTCTTTACTCTTAAAAAGCAGTCAGGCACAGATATAAAAATTATCGGAAATCCCTTTATACTCCTTGTTTTCCCTTGCGCCTTTGCGTCTTTATGACCAATTTTTGCACTTATATAATACCCTTAGAATTGTCCAATGAAACCATGCCATCTATCTCCTTTGACAAGTTGTTGCCAAATCGCTGAGCGTTCACACCGGTTACAAGATTACTCAACACATCCGCTGTACGGCGGGTATTTGTTGCAACGTTAAAGTGTTGTTCCACCCGGGCACGTGCTGCAACCCCCATGGTTTTCAAACGTTCCGGCTTTTCCAGTAATCTAACCATCTGCACACCTAAACCCTCCCAGTCGCCGGCTGCGGCAGTCAGGCCGGTGCTATCGTACTCGATAATCTCCCGCACGCCGCCAACCGAAAGCCCGATTGTCGGGCATCCACAAGCCATTGCCTCCAGCAAAACCAGAGAAGTGCCATCACTCCGGGACGTATGTGCCAGCAGGTCAAGTGCCGGGTATACTTTAGCAGTATTTGCCTGCCAGCCCACAAAGTGTAAATTTCGTCCCAATTGCATGCGTGCACTCATTTCAGTAAGTTGCTTCCGCATTGCTCCTTCACCCACAAGCACAAAGTGAACATGTGGCAGATGACGGTGAACATGCTCTGCAGCGAGTAAAAACAGGTCCGGTCCCTTTTCACCATCCAATCTACCCACAAAACCAACCAGGATTGCATCCTCAGGCACTTCAATAGCTTTACGAAATTCCTTACCGGAGTTGCCAGGAGTAAAAACTTCAATATTAACCCCGTTGCGAACAAGATCTACTCTTTTAGAGGAAACACCCATCGCAAGAGCCTGGGTATATGCTTCCTGACAGTTGGTAATTATATGGGAACCTACACTTCTTGTGATTCCCAGTTCGTGGGATGTTATGTTCATTCCATGAACGGTAGCAGCCACCGGCTTGTGTATCAGGCA
>CAXSIE010000067.1:0-6315 GCA_964237295.1 uncultured Flavihumibacter sp.
GCCTCGTTTTGGCAAGCAGGTGAGCTCCCGGCAGATAATAATACCTTGCCTTTACAGAAATTATCTTTGCTTTGCAAAAATTGATTTTTAATGAAAAGTCGTCTTTAAGGTGGTTCGTATCTTTAAAAACAAAAATCCCGGTAATGCTTTATTGTTGCTGCTGTATGCGCTGTTTTTAAAGTTTCCGCTATTCCTGCATCCCGTAAAACCAATGCCAGACCAGGGTAATAACTACATTTATTACCTGGTGCTTAAGTTAATAGAGCCTCTGTATAAAAATGTTCCGGTAATATTTTCCCTGCTGGCATTTTTGTTGTTTTTTACGCAGGCAACCTTGCTGAACCGGATTGTAAATTCACTGAAGCTTTTTCCCAGGTCGAATTACCTTGTAGGAATGACCTTTCTTCTTACAACATCCGTTATAAAAGACTGGATGTCGTTCTCTGCTCCCTTACTGGTTAATTCTTTAATGATATGGATCTGGTATAGAATGGTGGGGTTGTATAACAACAGTAATTCCAAAACATCCATTTACAATGTTGCCGTACTGGTAGGCTTGCTGCCACTTGTTTACAGCCCGGCTATAGCGTTTATATTATTGCTGATGTTCGCTCTGATAATAACCAGGCCGTTTCAAATTACAGAATGGATGGTTGCCATATTAGGTATTATAACACCTTACTATTTCCTGTTTGTAATATTGTTCCTTTCGGATCAGTGGAAGATCAGCGAAGTAATTCCGTACCTGCTGTTACACTTCCCCAGGTTGCCAGGTTCTGTTTGGATAACGGCAGGTATGGGTTTATTATTTATTCCCTTTTTACTGGGTGGATACTTCGTTCAGGCAAATCTCAATAAAATGCTTATCCATGTAAGAAAAACATGGGGATTACTGCTTTGGTTTTTTGTTGTTTCCATTGTTATTATTTTTATTAATCCAACTAATAATTATATACATTGGATGCTTATGATGATACCCATTGCAGCCTTTCATGGAGCTGCTTATTTTTACATCACATCCCGCTGGTTAACGTCATTATTACACTGGGTTACTTTTGCCTTTGCTATCGCAGCAGGATATGGTTTGGTATAGCTCTATACTATTCTTTATCTTTACTCCCTTAATATCATCCGTATGAAGTTCGGTGTTGTTGTTTTCCCAGGTTCCAATTGCGACAGAGATATGCAGGATGCCCTGCAGACAGACCTTAAAAAGGAAGTAATCATGCTCTGGCATAAGGATAGCGATCTTTCCATGTTCTCTAAGGAAGATTGCATTGTATTACCGGGAGGTTTTTCTTATGGCGATTATTTAAGGTGCGGCGCCATCGCAAGATTCAGTGCTATGATGCAAAGTGTTATTGAGTTTGCTAACAATGGCGGCAAAGTGCTGGGCGTTTGCAACGGCTTCCAGATCTTATGCGAATCTCATTTATTACCAGGAGTTCTATTACGAAATGCAAACCAGCAATTCGTATGTAAAAATATTTATTTAAAAGGTGTGGGTGCTGCCAATAAGCCGTTAAAAATTCCTGTGGCCCACGGTGAAGGAAGATTTTATGCCAACGATGCCACATTAAACGCATTGGAAGCAAATCAGCAGATCATTTATACCTACTGTGATGAAAATGGAAATGTTACGGAAGCCGGTAATCCTAATGGGGCACTTCGTAACATTGCAGGAATATGTAATGCTCAACGAAATGTTTTTGGTATGATGCCTCATCCTGAACGGGCAAGTTCAGAAGAATTGGGCAATATTGATGGAAGAATCATTCTTAAGGCCCTACTGATGAACTGATCATGCCTGGCAGCTGATAAACTTTATAAATTTATTTACATTCATTAGCAGACCTTTGCACCTGCCTTTCATTTCATAACAAATTATTCTTCATGAAACATAATGTACTCTTTTTGTTCTTAATGTTCACAGGTTTTGTATCCACGGCACAGTCTGAAAAAGCTGTCAGATGGAATTATGCAGCTAAAAAAATTGCAGATAAAACATATGAAGTGAGTATGACCGCTACTATCAGCGGCGATTATCATATGTATGCACAGAATGTAGGGGTGGATGGTCCTGCCCCTACAACTTTTACATTCGCTAAAAATCCACTGATCACCTTAGATGGAAATGTAAAAGAAGTAGGCAAAGTGGTTAAAAAATTTGAAAGCGTGTGGGGGGGTAATGTTAGCTATTACGAAAAGATGGTAAATTTTGTGCAGGTGGTTAAGCTTAAAGCGAATATAAAAACCAATCTTTCCGGTAAAGTTGAATTCATGGTTTGTGACGACAAACAGTGCCTTCCACCCAGTAATGTAGATATTAAGGTTAATATCGGCGATTTATAATTATCTATCAGCCGTCAGTGAATTATGGCGTTCTGTTTTCCTACTGATAGCTAACGGCTGATAGCGATGTATGCTTAATTCAATACCAATATAAAGGTAGTTCAACGAGTTCTTTAATGAACTCGTTTGTTTTATAAGAGACAAATTATGAAGATGAAAATTTACCTGCGTTTTCTTCCGGTCTTTTTTTTTATAGCTGCTTTCTTTACATCTTTTTCACAGGATGCTTCCGTTAAAGTTGTTGAATGGACGTTCAGTGCAGCTGCCACCTCAACCAATGAATATACCATTTCAATCAAAGGTATTATTCAACCGGGATGGAAATTGTTTTCTACGCTTATGAGCGATGATGATCCTAACACAAGGGTAAAACTCGATAGTGCTACGGCTCCATTTGCTTCAATTGAAAACATAACCGAAAGCAGTAACCTCCGGCAACTTAAAGAGCCGCTTTTTGATAATAAAGAAATAAAATATTTTGAGAAAAACGTTGAGCTGAAAATATTGCTGGCTCTTAAAGAAAAGAGTCATGAAATTAAAGGAACGGTAACATACATGGCCTTAAAAGGACAGGAGGTAGCTGGTCCGGAAGAGATTCCCTTTCGTTTTTCTTTAGATGCAGGTGGCAATCTTGTGGCAAAGGCTGCCGGTATACAGGAATCATCTGCCGGTAACCAATCTATAAAAAGAGCATTGATAGATATTAAAAATCCGGCGGAGAAATGCGGAGGTACCGGAGCAGAGGATAATGCTTCCAAAAGTTTGTGGGGAATATTCCTGTTAGGTTTTCATAGCATTGATTATGCCCTGCACTTTCCCGATGATACCCCTTACTGTTTCTTTTTTTACAAAAAAATCCGCAACCCGTTCAAAGGGAATTTTTAATGCTTCGATGTATGGCTTTTTTATTTTTCTTATTTATGTTTTGCTGAGTGTTCCTTTTTATTTTTTAGACGCAGGCAGTTCCGACATACTGAATAACATATCCACTAATGCCTGGTTGAATATATTCTTTGCATCTATCTTCCTTGTTTTTGCAGTGTCGTTTTTTGGTTATTTTGAAATCACCCTGCCCAGCGCTTTTACCAATACCGTAGATTCCAAATCTGATGTAAGCAGTTTGGGTGGAATATTCTTTATGGCCTTAACACTGGCTATTGTATCTTTCTCCTGTACAGGGCCTATACTAGGGTCTTTGCTTGTTGGAGCTTTGAACCAGGATGGAGGTGCTGTACAATTAACCGTAGCCATGACAGGCTTCGGACTTGCGCTGGGGTTGCCTTTCGCCCTGTTTGCCTTGTTCCCGAACTGGTTGAGTTCCCTTCCTAAATCAGGCGGTTGGATGAATTCAGTAAAAATAGTTTTTGGTTTTATAGAACTTGCATTGGCGATTAAATTTTTATCCAACGCTGATCTTGTTGAGCATTGGGGCTTATTGAAAAGAGAAGTGTTTTTTGCTATTTGGATCATTGTAGGCATATGCCTGGTATTATATTTATTTGGCATCATGAAGTTTAAGCATGATCCTCCACCGGCAAAATTGGGGAAGTTAAGAATGGGTTTTGCTTTATTTTTTCTTGCATTTACTATTTACCTGTTGCCCGGAGTAACAAAAACCAAATACGCAAATCTGTCTTTGATAAGCGGTTTTCCCCCACCGTTATCTTACAGTTTGTATGGTAAAGACCTGGTGAAAATATGCGGAGTGGAACCGGCGGTAATTAATGATTACCAAAAAGCATTGCAGTTGTCAAGGGAGCAAAATAAACCGGTTTTAATTGATTTTACAGGATGGGCATGCGTCAACTGTCGTAAAATGGAAGAAAATGTTTGGCCTGATCCTTCTATCAAGGAATTGATTGATAAGAATTTTATCCTTGTTTCTTTATATGTTGACGACAGGGAAATGTTGCCGGAATCGGAACGCTTTGCGTATACCTCATCAGACGGATCAAAAAAAAACATAGCAACCATCGGTGACAAATACATAACGCTACAGGATGTAAATTTTAAAGTACAGGCCCAGCCTTACTATGTAATTATAAACGGTAGCAATGAAAAACTACTTACAAACCCTGTTGCTTATACACCCGGCAGGAAAGACTATGAAAGCTGGTTACAGTGCGGATTAAAAGCATACAAAAATACAGGTAAGTAAATGCCCCGTACTACTACGAGGCATTCAATTAGGCGTCATTCTGATCCAGCCTTCCGATGGCAAGCAATTCATAGATACCGGGTGGAGGACCAGAATGACAATGTTTTTAAATATTTAATAAAGTTAACCTGTTGTGCTCATAACTACGATGTGGTACTGTTAATCTAACATTAAACCCTATCAGGTCCAGGCCTTACAGAGCAATGCGTTTTTCAATCATCAGCTTTCTTAAATTAATCAACCCATAACGCATTCTTCCTAAAGCGGTGTTGATGCTGCAGTTAGTTAAAGTGGCTATTTCCTTAAAGCTTAACTCGGCAAAATGACGTAAGATAATCACCTCACGCTGGTCTTCAGGAAGTAGTTCCAGCATTTTATGGAGCCTGTCCTGACTTTGATTTCTTATCATTTTTACATCGGCGCCTTCTTCGGAAAAGTGAAGCACTTCAAAAATGTCCTGGTTGTCACTTGTTTTAATAGCCGGGCCTCGTTTTATTTTTCTGAAATGATCTACGCATAAATTATGTGCTATGCGTATGGCCCATGGAAGAAATTTTCCTTCTTCAGTATAACGTCCGCTACGAATGGTATCTATAATCTTTATCAATACATCCTGGAAAATATCTTCTGCCAAATATTTATCCTTTACTAAAAAGAGGATTGATGTGTACAACTTATCTTTATGACGAAGTACGAGTGCCTCCAATGCTTTAAGGTCCCCTTCCATAAATAGAAGGATCAGCTCATGATCTGTTTTGAGGAGATGTGATTTCATAAAAACTTCTACAGTTTAAAATAATTAAGATGTATAACCAGGAATTTCAAACAATAAGTAGAAGTATGTGCAATAGGCAGCGTATTATCAACTTGTTTTAGGTACAAATCACATCTAAAAATAATAATTTTCTTTAAGATGACAACATCTTCTATAATTTTTTTTTAACCTTTAACTTTAGTACTTGTTAATTAAGTAGTTAACTGTGAGAACGATTTTTTGATCGGCTCCATGGTTATAGAAAACAAAGCAAAGAAGCACAATTAATTTACTTTTATATCTATTATGGCAGTTGTTAGCAAAAGCACTAAAAAGAAAGTTGAGGGATCCATAGATCAATTCAATAATAATAATATCGTTATTAAGGGAGCGAGGGTTCATAATCTTAAAAATGTTTCAGTTGAAATTCCCCGTAATAAGCTGATTGTTGTTACGGGTGTTTCCGGTTCAGGAAAATCATCGCTTACAATAGACACTTTATATGCAGAAGGCCAGCGAAGGTATGCTGAAAGTCTTAGCTCTTACGCCCGCCAATTCCTCATGCGCATGAATAAGCCTGATGTGGATTTTATAAAAGGATTATGTCCGGCAATCGCCATCGAACAAAAGGTGATTTCGCGGACTCCCCGTTCCACCGTAGGTAGCATGACCGAAATTTACGATTACCTGCGCTTGTTTTATGCCCGGATCGGGCAAACCATCTCGCCGGTTTCAGGAAGAAAAGTAAAAAAGGATGACGTGGCAGATGTTATTAACGCCATAAGCACTTTAAATACCGGAGATAAAGTTTTATTATTGGTTGAATTCCGCCAGCATAAAAACCGCGATATAAAAGAAGACCTTAATATTTTACTACAGAAAGGATTTTCGAGAATTTATAGCGAAAAGCAAACTTTACGAATAGAAGACCTGTTGGAAGAAAATGCACCGGCTTTGCAGATCGCTGCTTCTTCACCAGGTAACCAACCCGGAACTTTTTTGTTGATAGACAGGCTCGTAGTTAAAGACTTTGATGAAGATGACCGGCACC
>CAXSIE010000067.1:6325-8038 GCA_964237295.1 uncultured Flavihumibacter sp.
GGATGGCCGACTCTATCGGAACCGCTTTTTATGAAGGAGAAGGATCCGTGTATCTTGAAGTAAATGGCAATCAATTGTTGCATTTCTCCAATAAGTTCGAGTTAGACGGTATTTTATTCGAAGAACCCGTTCCCAATTTGTTTTCTTTTAATAATCCTTTTGGCGCTTGTGCTACCTGCGAAGGTTTTTCGCTGGTGCTGGGTATTGATGCAGATCTTGTAATACCTGACAAGCGTTTAAGTGTATATGAGGGCGCAGTAGCACCCTGGAAAGGAGAAAAGCTGAGTCGCTGGAAAGATGAATTTATTAAAGCCGCAAAACATTTTGATTTCCCGGTTCATAAAGCCATCTTTGATTTAACCGCTGCCGAGTATAAATCTTTATGGGAAGGAAATAGTTATGCGAATGGCATCAATGATTTTTTTAAAGAAGTGGAACAAAACCTTTACAAGGTTCAGTACCGTGTTTTATTAAGCCGGTACAGGGGAAGAACATCATGCCCTGATTGCAATGGTTATCGTTTGCGCAAGGAAGCATTGTATGTAAAAGTGAATAACAGGCATATCGGTGAGTTGTGCGAGATGCCTGTAAAGCACCTGCAAAAGTGGTTCAGTGAAGTAAGTTTAACTGAGCAGGAAAAACAAATAGCCAAACGCATCCTTATTGAAATTCAGTCAAGAATTAAAACGCTCCTTGATGTGGGCCTGGGCTATCTTACCCTGAACCGCCTGGCTAATACACTGAGCGGTGGTGAAAGCCAGCGCATTCAGCTTACTAGAAGCCTGGGCAGCAACCTTACCAACTCTTTATATATCCTCGATGAACCTTCCATAGGTTTGCATTCGAGGGATACCGCCCGTTTGATACAGGTATTGAAATCACTGAGAGACCTGGGTAACACGGTAGTGGTGGTAGAGCATGATGAAATGATGATGCGTGAAGCAGACCATATTATTGATATGGGGCCTCTGGCCAGTCATCTGGGTGGCGAAGTGGTGGCTGCAGGCAATTACCAGCAAATTATCAGTCATCCCGAAAGCCTTACGGGAAAATATCTGAAAGGTGCACTGACTATTGACCCCCCTGAATCCCTGCGAAAAAAAACAAGTTCTATACAAGTGCTGGGAGCACGTCAGCATAATCTCAAAAATATTGACATTGAATTTCCGCTTCATATGCTTTGTGTGATCAGTGGCGTAAGCGGAAGCGGCAAAACAACCCTGGTAAAACAGGTTTTATATCCGGCCCTGCAAAAAATGAAAGGCGAATTTGCAGATAAGGTGGGTATGCATAAAGCTATTACCGGTGACGTTGACAGCATCAGCCAGATTGAAATGATTGACCAGAACCCTATCGGTAAATCATCCAGAAGCAACCCGGTTACTTACATAAAAGCATATGATGAGATCAGGGACCTGTTTGCCCGGCAGCCTCTGAGTAAGATACGTGGCTTTCAGCCAAAACATTTTTCATTTAATGTGGATGGCGGCCGTTGTGATGCCTGTAAAGGCGAAGGCGAACAGGTAGTGGAAATGCAGTTCCTTGCTGATGTTCATTTAACCTGTGAGGTTTGCGGAGGAAAAAGATTTAAGGAAGAAGTACTGGAAGTACAATATAAAGGTAAAAGTATTTACGACGTACTGGATATGAGCGTTGAGCAGGCGATTGATTACTTCACCGATGGAAAAGAAGTTATCGTTAAAATAAAGCCAC
>CAXSIE010000067.1:8048-15909 GCA_964237295.1 uncultured Flavihumibacter sp.
TAGGTCTTGGTTATGTAAAACTCGGACAGTCTTCGGATACCTTATCGGGCGGTGAGGCACAGCGTGTTAAACTTGCCTCTTTTTTAGGAAAAGGGAAAAGCCAGGGACATATCTTATTTATATTCGATGAACCAACAACCGGTTTGCACTTTCATGATATAAAGAAACTGTTGGTTTCCTTTAATGCGCTGATAGATCAGGGTCATTCAGTGATTGTTATAGAACATAATATAGATGTAATCAAAAGTGCCGATTGGGTGATTGACCTCGGACCTGAAGCCGGAGAAGACGGCGGAAACTTGGTATACAGCGGAAAGCCATCAGGATTAAAGAATGCACCGCAAAGCGAAACAGGAAAGTTTATGTAGGTATAAGGTCAACCCGGAAGTTAACAGGGTATGGCAAAAGATAATAAATTTTAAGCGAACCCTGAAAGGATGTCTTAATATAATGCCACCTTTCAGGGTTCTATTCTAACAAATAATTTTCTATAATCATGTCATCCCTCCATGCTTTTAACACATACCTCATGCTTTCTTACCTCAGCCGGTCTAGACTTTTTACCAATCGCTCATCTTTATAAATTCCCCTGGAAGCAAGAATAAAGAAAATAGCCATTGCAATAGGAAACAAGCCTCCCCAATAGTAAGAACCCTTGACCAGGGCATTGGCCGTTTTGAATTTTTCAATATGCCAGACTTCCAGGCCGATAAGTAATATTGAAACAGCCACTCCTGCAATACTCAATTTAAACTGCAGTGTGCGTTTTTTAAACAGAAAGATACAAGCTACCGCCAGCGCAGCTAAACATATACTTACAGCGAATAATAGCAGGCTCTCGGTTGCCAAAACCTGTTTAACCACATTGTTGGTCAGCGTTCCTATAAAAAGCGGAACGCCTGTTAACGCAATGCCACAAATAGCTGCCAGTAATAACCAGACTGATTGCACACGTTGAATCATAATGAATTATTTCGTTTGAAGGTATTTAAAACTAATTGAAGGCTTCTGATTGAAAGTTAAATATATCTAATATCTATTAAATATCGGAACAACAGTAACGAACCATGTATGGTCAGGTTGTTACTTTATTGCCGGTAGAAATATCTGCTGTTAAGTCAATCGAACCCGAGTATCCGCTATCGGCCGTTTGAACAATTGTTTAGCCACAGGGCAAACGCCGTGCTATCTTGGTGTTCCTCAGCGATTATGGAAATACTTAACAAAGTTTGCAACTACAATTCAATGCGTAACTTCATGCTTAACAAATATGATCTGACAATTAAATGTTAGTATTTTTACTTACATTGATTGGTATTTTAACGCACAACCCAAGCTTTTATGATTTTCCCCAAAATATTACTCCATAGAGCTGAGCGGGAAACAATTGAAAGACTTTTACAAAAAGGGATTTCCAAACGAAAAGCTGAAGAAGACCTTTTTAAAATGTTTTCTTATTTTGTAAGGGAAGGTACCCGTAAATATTCTTTGCTGGAAGAAGAGGCCCTGGATGCTTACTCCGATACCATTTTAGTTACTATAGAAAAAGTAAGCAATGCTTCCTTTAAGGCCGAATCATCCCTGAAAACATATGTGTTCCAGATATTTCATAATAAGTGTGTTGACCTGATCAGAAAAAAGACGACTAATAAAAATAGCGTACACCATACGATCTCTATTTCAGACCAGTTAATCCAGGTTCCTGATGCTGCTAAATCTGTTATTCAGCAAATGATGGAAAAATCGAACTGGGATGTATTAAAGAACATGCTGAACGAAATTGGTGGAAACTGCAAACAGTTACTGTTATTATTCGCAGACGGATATTCTGATAAGGTTATAGCCACGGAACTATCTTATAAAACTGCCGACGTAGTAAAAACAAGCCGTCTTCGTTGTATCGAAAAACTACGTCAATTATATAAAACCGGAAATAAGGATTAATTATGGAAAGATTTGAATATATTGAGGATTACTTTAAAAGGGTCACAGTTCCTGAAAAAGGATCAGATTTTGAACAACGGCTTTTGACAGACAAAGAATTTGCACAGGAAGTGGCATTTTACCTGAGTACAATAGAGGTAGCCCGCTTCAGCAATGAGGAAAATAAGAAAAAACGTTTCAAAGAAATATATTATCAAAACGATTCCCATAAGCCGGTAAGCATAGTAAAAAAATTATGGCCATATGCGGCAATGGCGGCTGCTGTATTAACCACGTTATTTGTAGGACTTTATTTGTATATGCAACCGGTAACCTCCTCAAAACTGGCCGATGCATATTTCTCTGATCATTTGCAAACGCTGAGCGTGCAAATGGGTAATAACGAAGATCTTCTTCAACAAGGTAAGAATTTATATAACGAAGGAAATTATCCAGGTTCTTTAAAAAAGTTTGAGGAACTTGTACAAAATGATCCATTAAATTCAGAAGCTAAAGAAAATGCCGGGATTATTGCTATAAAATTGCAGGATTATAATAAAGCCATTGAGTATTTTAACCAATTGGCAAATGTTAAAGGCTTAACTGAAAATCCTGGAAAATTTTATCAGGCGCTGGCATTGATGAAACGAAATAAAACCGGTGACAAAGAGGCATACATTAAATTGTTGAATGAAGTTATTAAAGAGGATCTCTTTGGTAAAGAGGATGCATCAGCATTTGTAAAAAACTTTTAATAATACTTACTATAAACTTCTAAGAAATGGCTGCAACCAGTAATGCCGATATATATCTTGAATGGGATATTATGTACGAAACATTTAAAACAAAAAAGCAAAGAGATAAAATAATAAAGGACCTTTTGTATAAGATTGAAAGCAGCATTAAAGTTGGTGCTGAATCAATTCCCCTGAAACATAAAGTTTTTAAATCTGAAACCAACAAGTTATTATATATTTTAAGGATCTATAAAAAAGCAGCAATACCGGACGAGTCTAAAAGTTCGGTTAATACGGCACAAAGCGATACAATGGCTAGTGCGGCAGATATTGATTCACCTGATTCTTCCTTGGCTTTCTCTGGCCCGATACGTCCAAGCGGACCTCCTAAACCACCACCACCTGGTATAAGCATTACCGAGATCAATTTAAATAATTAGAAGAATACACATTTCTTAACTGTTTAAACAAACTTGTTTCTATAATGTGCAAGAATCAAATAGTTATATTCTTGTTCTTCTTTTTTACTCCTTTATTTTTGTTTGCTCAATGTATTGACAGCAAAACTTTAAGAGATAAGCTGATCTTCATACAAAATCCTTCCGGCCTGTCACCTGCCATGCAGTTACAAGAACTGCTTAAGTATGAAACTGCAGCAGCACATTGTTCTTACCGCGCTGATTCTGTCAGGATTTTATTGCTTGAGCATATAAGCAAATTATATGTAAAAAATGCAGATTATAAACAGGCAGTTTATTATACTTTAAGGGCTATAAATATCGTAGCTAACAACTTACAAAGTCCTTTAATAAATTCCTCTTGTCAAATTACTAACTATTATAATCTGGCGGTGATTTATGATTTATTGAAAAAAACCTCAGAAAAAATAGGCGCTTACGATAGTTGCATTATTGTTGCAAAGCGAATAAAGAAAGTTAACTTGTATTTTCTTTATTCGCTGCTTGAAAAAGTTAAATACCTGAATAATGTTGGTGATTATGATCTATGTATAAGCCAGGCCGATCTGGGAGAAACCTTTAGCCGGCAATATGAAATCCAAAGGAACAAGCAGCAGGATAATAGTGTTTCAGCTTCATACTCTTTAGCTTTTGCAACTCAGAAAGCCAATGCCCTGCTTGTTTTACAAAAAGCCGATAAAGCCGAAACACTGCTTTTGAGTAAAATGAAAGCTTGTAACACAAAAAACGCTAAAGATTTTTTTGGTGTAATTAATGAAGAACTCGCCCTTGCCAAGATGCAGCAAAAAAAATATAATGAAGCACTTGGGTATTTCAATCAGGCGCTTATCAGTTACAAAGCGCAAAAGGATATGCTGAGTTATAAATGCATTACGCATAATATAGGGTTTCTTTATGATGACATCCGTAAGGATGATAACAAAGCGCTGTATTTTTATAAAAAAGCAATTGGAATTAAAATAGATGATTCGAACCGCAATGAGTTAGACTCTATCAATTCTTTGAACATCTATTCTAATATTGGCAACCTGTATGCACGCAGGTTTCAGTTTGATTCAGCTCAATACTATTTCCAACTTGCTTTTAATTTAATAAAAAAAGGAACAAACGAAACAGAAGTGCTGCAAAGTTCACTGGATGACTTTATCAGAAATCAAAAAGTAGAATACCTTACCGGTTTGTTCATTAATAAAGGAAATGCCTTTTATAAGCAATACCTCATTACTAAAAATCCGGTTTATGTTAGCCAGGCCATAAGAATATTTAAATTAACCGACAGGCTGCTTGAAAGAATTAAAGCAAATCAGTTGGAAATTCAGTCTAAATTATTCTGGCGCAAGATTACACATCCGTTTTATGAAGAGGCTATACAAGCGTGCATTAAAGCCGGTGAATCTGAAGAGGCATTTTATTTTTTTGAAAGAAGCCGTGCGATTTTGTTGTATGATGAGATGAAAGAACAAAGAGGCTTTAGTAAAGCCGATATTCTGAAACAGCAAAAGCTGAGAAATAATATTAACGATCTGCAGCAACAGTTAACTCAAACAAATCCGGATTCACCCGATTTTGAAGGAATTCAAAATGAAATATCCGGTTTAAAGGATGCCCAGCACTTTTTGCTTCAGCAGATTAAGGTTAAAAATCCTTTATACTTCAGCAATTTCCTTGACTCGAACTTTGCAAGATTAAAAGAAACAAGGCAAACTATTTTAAATGGCCATGCTTTGGTGGAGATTTTTACTGGTGATAGTGGCGTGTATTCTATGATTGTTACAAACAAAGATATTTACTTCAACAGCATTAACAAGGCTGATTATGACAGCACAATACTTCGATGTCTGTCATACATGTCTGATTATACTTTGGTAAACATAGATGTTCATTTCCATTCTTTCATAAAAAATTCCCGGCATTTATACAATCTTATATTTCAGGGTAAAAAGCTTCCGGATGGTGCTATAATTTTTTCTGAAGATGGACAGCATTTTCCTTTTGAAACGCTGGTAATAAATTCAGCGCCGGATGTGCCGGTTTACTTTATTCAAGAACACCCTGTAAGTTATACCTATTCGGCCCGCTTCCTGATGAACCAGTTTAGTCAGGATCCTTCTTTTAAACCAGGTAACTTTCTGGGAATAGCGCCGGTTAAATTTCCATCACAAAATCACCTGCAGATTTTACCCGGTAGCGATGAAGCTATCAGGGATGTAGCATCTATGTTTACGTTTTCCGATACGCTTTTAAGAGAAAATGGCACCAGGAATAACTTCATCACAAAATTCGGACAATACCAGGTAATACAATTATTCACTCATTCATCAGATGCCAGCGCCCGGGGAGAGCCTGTTTTATATTTTGCCGATAAACCACTGTACTTATCAGAACTTAGCAATATTAAAACCTCCGCTACAAAGCTTGTCGTTCTTTCTGCATGCGAAACAGGGAATGGTACATTTTATAAGGGCGAAGGAGTATTTAGTTTTAACAGGGCCTTTGCTGCTTTAGGAATTCCCTCCTGTATTAATAATTTATGGTCGGTAGACAATGAATCAACTTATAAATTGAGCAAGCTGTTTTATAATAACATTTCCAAAGGGCTTTCAGTTGATGAGGCTCTCCAATTGGCCAAGCTTGAATATATTAAGACTTCTTCTCCCAGAAAACAAAGTCCTTATTACTGGGCAGCTACTATATTGTCGGGAAAAGCCGAAGCCATTCAATTTAAAGAAAACAAACCGGACTATCTTAAAATCAGTATGGTTGTTATAGCAATTTCAGCATCGTTATTATTATTAATTGCCGGAATACGAAAATCAAATAAATAAAGGATATAAACACACGGCAACCGCACTAAGTGATTTACTAAGTGATTTATTATCTCTGGTTATCAGGCATCAATCACAAGAAGTTAGAAATCAACAGTAAAGGCATTTCATTATTAAGCCAATTCAGGATACAGCGGAAACTGAACCATAAACTCATTTACTTGTTTCCTTACTGATGTAATTACCTGGTCGTTATCGGCATTCATAAGAACATTGTCAATGGCATCTACTACAAACTGCATATGTTCTTCCTTTAAACCCCTGGTGGTAATTGCAGGAACGCCTACCCTGATACCTGAAGTTACAAAGGCGGATTTATCATCAAAAGGAACCATGTTTTTATTAAGGGTGATTGCTGCTTTTTCCAACACCTGCTCTGCTTTTTTGCCGCTGATGTTTTTGTTGCGAAGATCAATCAGCATTAGGTGATTATCGGTACCATCAGAAATTATCTTGAAATCTTTATCTACAAATGACTTTGCCATTACCTGGGCATTCTTGATAATTTGCTGTGCATAGGTAGTAAACTCATCGGTAAGTATTTCACCGAAAGCTATGGCTTTCGATGCTATCACGTGTTCCAGCGGGCCACCCTGGATGCCCGGAAATACCGCCATGTCTATAAGATTGCTCATTAACCGGGTGTTGCCTTTTACATCCTTTAAGCCAAAAGGATTTTCCCAATCTTTTTTCATCATTATTGCTCCACCCCTTGGTCCCCTTAAAGTTTTATGAGTTGTTGAGGTAACAAAATGGCAATGTTCAAACGGCGAATTTAGTAATCCCTTTGCAATTAGTCCGGCAGGATGTGCCATATCGCAAAGTACAAACGCCCCTATACCGTCTGCAATCTTTCTGATCCGGACATAATCGTAATCACGACTATACGCGGAAGCACCACAAATAATTAATTTAGGTATTTCTTTTCTTGCCACATCTTCCATCATTTCGTAATCAATAAGGCCGGTTTCTTTTTTAACACCATAGAAATATGGCTGGTATAATTTACCGCTGAAGTTTACGGGGGAACCATGGGTTAAATGGCCTCCCATGCTGAGGTCCAAACCTAATATTTTGTCTCCCGGCTGCAGGATGGCAAGCATAACCGCTGCATTGGCCTGTGCACCACTGTGCGGCTGTACGTTGGCATATTCGCAATTAAACACCTGTTTCAACCGGTCTATAGCCAATTGTTCTGTTTGATCTACAATTTCACAACCGCCATAATAACGTCGTCCCGGGTAGCCTTCCGCATATTTATTGGTCATCACATTTCCCATTGCCTGCATCACCTGAAAGGAGGTAAAGTTTTCTGAAGCAATTAATTCTAAACCATGACGCTGACGTTCCAATTCCTTTTGTATAAGATCAAATACAACCTGGTCTCTCTGCATGAATATATAAATTATAAAATGATGTAAAATTTGCCGGAAGCCCCTTACTTTAAACGCCGCAAAAATACTTACCAAAGAGCTACCGGCAAGTTTTTTATCAATGGAAATTTCAGGTCCGTTTACTTAACCTGAATTTAAACCTCAAAATTCCGCAATTGCCATGCATTTTACAGTGAAAATCAAGTGTGTAAATATTTTTAGGTAAATTCATTGATTTTTGAAATAGTTTACACTTATTTTTAACCGCTGATAGCAAATGCTTCAATGCATAATAACATAACATTGATTTAAGAAATAAGGGCAGGCCCGGCTTGCCCTTGAAAGGGTATAAAACTATAATTATTGTTGCGTTTAGTTTTTCCCGGCATTAATACCTAAATTTTTTAATGGATGAAAGCTATTATTCCCGTAGCAGGCGCTGGCACTAAATTACGTCCTCATACATATACACAACCTAAAGCTTTAATTCCTTTAGCAGGAAAAACAATTTTAAGTATTATAAT
>CAXSIE010000068.1:0-6996 GCA_964237295.1 uncultured Flavihumibacter sp.
CCCTTACCTCATGCGGCGCGCACAGGAAAACAGTTCTGTAAGCGGACACACCGGCAGGGAACTGGGACTGATAAAAAAAGAGGTAGAACGGCGCAAGAGAGGAGCTTCAGACTGACTTTGTGTTATGATTTCTTTTTCCTTACTTCGTATTGTATTTCCGGCTGACAACCGGAGTTGCCAGGACTGCTAGCTCAGTTGGTTCAGAGCATTACCTTGACAGGGTAGGGGTCGCCGGTTCGAGCCCGGCGCAGTTCACATAATTTTGACCAAACATCTCTAAATAAACTTCTTAATCAATTTACATTGTTTCTTTCCTATAATTTCGATTAAGCAATGAACAGAAGAAACTTCCTAAAAAACAGCTCCCTCGCCGGTTTAACCATTACTACTATAACTACCGCTTCCTGCAATACCTCCGCTCCCAAAGCAAAAGAACCTGATAAAGATGTCACTTCGCCGGTATCTGAAGAAGAATTTGTTTTAAATGAAGTTACTATCGACGAACTGCAGCAAAAAATGGAAAATGGAGAATACACTTCAAGATCCATTACTGAACAATACTTAAAACGTATTGATGCTATCGATAAGAATGGTATAAAGTTAAATGCAGTAATTGAATTGAATCCTGATGCGCTTAGCATTGCCGATACTATGGATAAGGAACGAAAAGCCGGTAAGCTTCGCGGTCCGCTTCATGGCATACCTGTATTAATTAAAGACAATATCAATACCGGTGATAAGATGATGACCACCGCAGGCTCACTTGCCCTTGAGGGAAATAAAGCTGCAAAGGATGCGTTTATCATAAAGCAATTAAGAGAGGCAGGTGCAGTGCTGTTGGGAAAAACCAACCTGAGCGAATGGGCAAATTTCAGGTCAACAAGATCAACAAGCGGATGGAGCAGCAGGGGCGGACAAACAAAAAATCCCTGCATCCTCGACAGGAACCCTTCCGGTTCGAGTTCAGGTTCCGGCGCTGCGGTAGCTGCTAATCTTTGTGCTGTAGCCATCGGAACAGAAACAGATGGGTCCGTTATAGCGCCCTCGTCGTTCTGTGGCATTGTTGGTATCAAGCCAACGGTAGGTTTATTAAGTCGCAGTGGCATTATTCCCATATCTAAAACACAGGATACCGCAGGCCCGATGGCAAGAACGGTGCGTGATGCGGCAATATTATTAAGTGTGCTGACAGGTATAGACGAAGAAGATGCCGTTACCAGTGAAAGCAAAGAAAAAATACAAAAAGATTATACGCAATTTTTGAAGACCGATGGTTTGAAGGGCAAAAGGATAGGTGTTGAGAAATCATTTTTGAAAGGTCATGAAGGCGTGGTTGGATTGTACCAGCAGGCAATCAAAATGTTGGAAAGCCAGGGTGCTGCAATTATTGAAGTGGAACTGCTGAAAGCAACCAGGGATGCCGGTTCCGGTGAGTTTACCGTTCTACAGTTCGAGTTCAAAGATGGACTGAACCGGTATCTTTCAAATGCTAAAGGAAAGGTTAAATCATTGACGGATGTCATAGCCTTCAACAATAAAAATGCTGAAAAGGCAATGCCTTATTTTAAACAGGAAACACTGGAAAGCAGCGAAGCAAAAGGCGGACTTGACAGCAAAGAATATGCAGATGCACTTAAAAAAACCACCGGCTCCCGAAAAATAATTGATGACCTGATGAAAGAACACCAACTCGACGCCATTTGCGGAACCAGCATTGGTCTTGCCTGCTGCATCGATCTGATCAATGGCGATTATGATACGGGCTTTTATTTTTGTCCGCCCGCTGCAATGGCGGGTTATCCTCACATTACCGTTCCCATGGGCACCGTGCATGATTTGCCGCTTGGATTGTCTTTTATTGGTGGTGCTTATACGGAGCCGCAACTTTTGAGTTTGGCCTATGCATTTGAACAGTCCTCTAAAAAAAGAGCGGCTCCAAAGTTTATGCAGCATTTCGAGGGATAAAAGGCTGCTGCAAAGGAATTCACATCTTCCTCCACCTGTACAATTTTTATTTAACTTGCATTCATGCAGCAATACCTCGATTTAGTTCAGCATATTTTCGACCAGGGCGCTTTAAAAACCGATCGCACCGGCACCGGCACCAGGAGTTGTTTTGGTTACCAGATGAGGTTCGATCTTGCTAAAGGATTTCCACTGGTTACTACAAAAAAATTGCACCTGAAAAGTATCATATATGAACTGTTGTGGTTCCTTAAAGGCGATACCAATACAAAATATTTAACCGATCATCATGTAAATATCTGGAATGAATGGGCCGATGAAAACGGTGACCTGGGCCCGGTTTATGGAAAACAATGGCGAAGCTGGCAAGGTGTGGATAGAGTGGTGCACGACCAGATCACGGATGTTATCACGCAAATTAAAACCAATCCGGACAGCAGGAGAATGATAGTCAGCGCCTGGAATGTAGGTGAATTATCCTCAATGGCACTAATGCCTTGTCATGCACTATTCCAGTTTTATGTAACACCACCCACAGAATTATCAAAAGACATCAGGGCCAGTTTAAGCTGCCAGTTATACCAGCGCAGCGCCGATGTGTTTTTGGGAGTGCCTTTCAATATCGCTTCCTACGCCTTGCTTACGCTGATGATAGCGCAGGTATGCGACCTGGCACCCGGCGAATTCATTCATAGTTTTGGTGACGTACATATTTATAACAATCATATAGAGCAGGCAACTTTACAACTGCAGCGCACGCCATATCCCCTGCCTGCCATGAAGTTGAATCCGGCAGTAAAAAATATCTTTGAGTTTTCATTCGAAGATTTTACACTCGAAAACTACCAGAGCCATCCTGCTATCAAAGCTCCTATTGCAGTGTAATTATTAATGGTTAGCGCAAAGACAATACAGTTTAAATGTTTTTTATGATTACCTCTTTTGTTGTTGCGGCTTCTGAAAATAATGTAATCGGTAACAACAAGCGGTTACCATGGAGCCTGCCAAACGATCTTAAATTTTTTAAGAATACTACCTGGGCTATGCCGGTGATTATGGGACGTAAAACTTTTGAGTCAACAGGCAAACCATTACCTGGAAGAACCAATATTGTGATAACGCGCAGTGATGATTGGAAGGCGGATGGTGTTGTTACGGTCCATAATATGGAAGAAGCGTTGAAAGCTGCTGCAGATACTGATGCCAAAGAGGCTTTCATAATTGGCGGCGGTGAAATATTTAAAGAAAACATTACCAAGGTTGATAAAATTTATATTACCAGGGTGCATACCGTTGTGGAAGGTGATGCTTATTTCCCTGAAATCGACCCAGTCTTATGGAAACTGTTCTCCAACCTCGATTTTCCTGCAGATGACAGGCACAAATATGCCTACAGCTTCCAGCTATGGCAACGTAAATAAAACCGGTTATTTAACTGACTGCTGATGGCTCTTAATACATACCATCAGCTCAACACCACACAATGTTTTCAAGGTTTCAGTTAGCAAAAAAATACCTTCACTATTATTTTACAGCTTCAAATGGTAAGGGCCACGGTATACATTCTCCGTTTGTATTCGATTTTGTAAAAAATGTTTTGAATGATAAAAAAATCTATGACGTTTACCACAACATAGAAGCTTTACGCAGGCAATTATTGCATGATGACCGGATACTGGAAGTGCAGGATATGGGCGCAGGTTCGGTGGTATCCAAACACAAGCGAAGGAAGATTTCTGATATCACGCGTTTTGCTGTTAAACCAAAAAAGTTCGGACAGTTATTATTCAGGATCATTAAGCATTATCATCCAAAAACCATAGTGGAATTAGGTACGTCTCTTGGAATAACCACTTCTTATCTTGCTCTTGCCACTATTCAGGGTTCAGTGATCACATTGGAAGGCGCACCGGCCATTGCCGATGTGGCAAGAACCAATTTTGAAAAACTTGCAATAGATAATGTTCAGATCCGGGAAGGAAATTTTGATGATACGTTACCAGATGCGCTATCGGGCATCAATACCCTTGATTTTGCATTTATAGATGGCAATCACCGTAAAGAACCAACTATACAATATTTTGAAAGATTTTTGAATAAAATTAATAACGCATCCATTCTTATCTTTGACGATATTCACTGGAGCAGTGAAATGGAAGAAGCTTGGGAAACGATCAAAACCCATTCGTGCGTAACGCTGAGCATTGACCTGTTTTTTGTAGGACTTGTATTCTTCAGGAACGACTTTAAAATAAAACAGCATTTTGTAATAAACTTTTGACACCATTATGAAAAAATCATTCTTTATTTTGATGGTAATAGCAGCCCCGTTTATGCTTGCCGCACAAGACCTGAGCCTGTTTCAGAAAGCAAGTTTTACCAGAGATGGTAACACGCTTTTATACCGCATTCTGTATCCATTGAATTATAATAAAGCAAAACAGTACCCTGTAATTACTTTTCTTCATGGCAGTGGCGAAAGAGGTTCCAATAATGAAGCGCAACTGACGCATGGAGGTGCAATGTTTTTAAATGATACGCTCCGCCGCACCCTTAATGCTATTGTCATATTTCCTCAATGCCCCAATGACAGCATGTGGCGGCATATGAAAGTGAGTGAAGATTCTTCCAGCATTTCCGGACATACATTTGATCTTACTTTTACTTCCACACCAACTACACCGGCCCTGTTAGTAAAATTGTTGCTGGACAGTTTGGTAAGTTCCAAAAAAGCGGATAAAAAGCGCATGTATATCGGTGGTTTGTCCCTGGGCGGGTTTGGCACTTTTGATATGATAGAAAGATACCCGGCATTTTTTGCTGCTGCCTTTCCCATTTGTGGCGGCGGTGATACAAAGATGGCTTCAAAGTTTTCAAAAAATACAGCTGTATGGTTATTTCATGGCGATGCAGACAAATCTGTTGATGTGAAAAATTCCAGGCAATATTATGCCGCATTACAAAATTTGAACGCAGCCGTAAAATATACCGAATACCCGGGTGTTGCTCATAATAGCTGGGATAATGCTTTTAAGGAAAGCACACTGGTGCCATGGGTTTTATCTCATTCTAAAAAGTAATCATTTCAGGATGTAATATGCATGCGGCATGTTGTAATCAATCAGGTTGTTCTTAAACTTAAAGCTCTTATAAAATAGGAGTGTGCTGTTCTATGTTGCTGCAATTTTCACCATATTTGTATTGTTAATCAAGAATTATTATGCGCGTAAGGTTTCTTTTACTGTTTTTGTCAGGGTTTATTACAAATATAGTTACCGCTCAATCAGGGAACTTAATGGTGATGGGTGTTGCTCCCGATTTGTACCTGGTGCATACTGTGGCACCAAAAGAAAACTGGTACAGTGTAGGCAGGTTGTATAATATCAGTCCAAAAGAAATAGCGCCATTAAACGGAGTAACCCTTGATAAAGCTTTAAGCATCGGCCAGGAAATCAAGATACCCTTAACCGCTTCAAATTTTTCACAGAATGGAACAATGGCCGCTGATGAATTAAGTGTGCCTGTTTATCATATAATACAGGATAAGGAATGGATGTACCGGATAAGTACAAATTATAATATGGTGCCTATAGAAAACCTTGAAAAGTGGAATGGCATCAGTAAGGATCAGGCCAAGACGGGTATGAAGATCATAATCGGTTACCTAAAAGTTAAGAGTGAGCAGTCTGCCTTAGCATCTAAAGGACTGGCTGCGGTGAAAACGGTTGTTCAGAGCAAAACTGTATCACCGGTAGTTAATTCCTCAACACCAGCACAGGGAACCCCACCGCCAGCTGATACAACACCGGAAAAAACACCCGAACCTGTTGTAAAGCAGGAAAGCAAAGAAGAAAAACAATTGCCTCCTGTTGAAGAGAAGCAGGTGGTAGTTAACAATCCTGCACCACAGCCTCCGGTTACAAACAATAACAATGCTTCCGGTGGTGCCGGTTATTTTAGAAGTCTTTTTGAAGGAAGCGGGAAATCCGTTTCCGGTGCTGCGGGTGTATTTAAAAGTACCAGCGGCTGGCAGGATGGAAAGTATTATGCGCTGATGAATAATGTTGCTGTTGGAACTATAGTAAAAGTGAGTAATCCTGTAAACAACAAAATAGTATTCGCTAAAGTGCTTGGCCAGTTACCGGAGATGAAAGAGAGTGTGGGTTTAACGGCTCGTGTAAGTGATGCTGCGGCTTCTGAATTAGGTACCACCGCTGTCCGTTTTTCTGTGGAAGTGAAGTATTGAAAGCTTACTTAAGTTAAGCTTATTCAAACCGGTACCCTCTCAAAAAATCTTCAATCAACAGCTTCTTCTTCCCCTCCAGTTGAATCTCTTTTAAAACAATATATCCGTCAATACCACTGAAACGGATAAACGTTTTTTTATCAGTTTCCAATTTACCCGGATCGCTTGATGGCGTGATTAAAAGTTTTTCCGCCTTATAAATTTTCAGCATCTTGTTATCAAGATACGTGAATGCTGCAGGGTATGGAGACAACCCGCGAATGAGATTGTATATTTTATCCACAGGTTCATTCCATTTTATCCTGCAGGTTTCTGTAAAAATTTTTGGTGCATGGTGCAGGGTTTCCGGCAGATCCTGTGGCGCTTCAGAAAGCGTGCCATTAGCGAGCCCTTCAACCGTTCTTACTAAAAGTGCAGCACCGATCACTTTCATCCGGTCATGAATTTCACCGGCCGTTTCATCTTCGCCGATCGGGAAGCTTTCCTGCAATAAAATATCACCCGTATCAATTTCATGTTTCAATTTAAATGTAGTAACCCCTGTTTTATTTTCACCATTGATCACTGCCCAGTTAATAGGAGCAGCACCACGGTATTGCGGCAATAAAGAACCATGTAAGTTTATCGTTCCAAGTGAAGGCATGTTCCATACCAGTTCCGGCAACATCCGGAAAGCTACTACAACCTGTAAATCGGCTTTCAATAATTGCAGTTCTTCCAGAAAAGAAGGCGCCTTTAATTTTTCGGGCGTTAAAATTTTCAGTCCGTTTTCAGCAGCATATTTT
>CAXSIE010000068.1:7006-7808 GCA_964237295.1 uncultured Flavihumibacter sp.
TGTTAAAGCCTGCTTTCACCAATGCATCCAGTGAAGCCACAGCAAATTCAGGAGTGCCCATAAAAACGATGCGCGGCGATTCACGAAAAACCCGGGTTTTTTCCATAGGTTGTATTAATCTATTCAAAGTCAGTATAAAGCAGGTATTTCTTACGGATCTTTTTAAAAGCTTCGAGCTTGGGTTCCCAGCTTTTGCGGATTTCAGTTTCGCTTTTTCCCTCTTTGATCTGCTGCATCAGCATATCATTACCCGCCAGTTTGTTGATATAGTTTGTTGCCAGAAAAAATTTGTTTTTATCGGGGAAGAGCCTGTAAGCTTCTAATAAATATTTTAACTGTATTTTGTTGTCAACCTGTTTCAATACCTGTTCAGGTGTGCCGGAAAGGTCCCATCCATAACAAAGCTGGTCTTTTAGTTTAGGATCGGTAGCTCCTTCCTTACTTTTAGGGGTAAAGCTGACCAGGGTTTTTGGAAGCGAGGGATGGCCAAATAGCTGGAAAGGCTTATCGGTTCCCCTTCCTTCGCTTAATACCGTACCTTCAAAAAAGCAGGTGGAAGGATACCAGTATGTAGATTGTATTTCGGGCAAATTGGGAGAAGGCCTTACTGGCATAACATACAGGCTTTTATGGGTGTAGTTAGCGCAGGGTATTACTATTATTTTAAAAGAAGTTTCTTTAGGCAGCAATTTCCAAAGCAGGGAAGAATCGATCCATTTTTCACCGAGTAGCATGCGGGAATACTCACCTATCGTCATACCATAAACTATTGGAACAGGCTGCATTCCTACATGGGATTTAA
>CAXSIE010000068.1:7818-15471 GCA_964237295.1 uncultured Flavihumibacter sp.
GTCCGTCAACATAGAAGCCATTGGGATTTGGCCTGTCTAATATAATGAGTGTTTTGTTATTTTCTATGGCTGATTCCATGTAATCCTGCAGGGAAGAAATATAAGTATAGAAACGTGCGCCAACGTCCTGTATGTCGAACAGCATGATGTCTACGTCTTTCAGATCTTCAGCAGAAGGTTTTATTTTAGGGCCGTATAGGGAGATCAATGGAATGTTTGTTTTGTTGTCCACCGAATTGCTTACTTTTTCTCCGGCGTCTGCCGTGCCCCGGAAGCCATGTTCGGGTGAGAAAATTTTTTTTATAGTGATTTCTTTGGAAAGCAACACATCTACAAGTTGAGCGCTGCCGATTACGGAAGTTTGATTTGCGAAGATGGCTACGGATTTGCCTTTGATAAGGGAAAGATATAAATCGAAGCGCGCTGCTCCCGGTAATATTGTTGTAAGAGAAGATGCTGAAGCAGGAGATTGCTGTGCCTTTAACATTTGAACAGGTATAAAAATGCCAACAGCAAGGCATACGCAATAATATCTAAACAAGACAGGTAATTTATTCATGTGGTTTCCTCAATAATTTTATAATAGTGTGCGCATTAAGCAGGCAAATTTCCATTAAAAATTTCATAAGGGGCATGTATCTTTTCCAATTATAATACTAACTTCGCTCCCTCCGGAAAAAAACCAGTGCTGCCCGTTGTTTAATATTTATTCATTGAAGCCTCTGTGATATAAACCGGATGTTCGTTATAAAGCTAAACAAAATATCAACTAAAATTTTTGAAGATGCAACAAGTTAAGTCTGGTGATACGGTTAAAGTGCATTACCATGGTCGCCTTATAGATGGATCTACATTCGATTCATCTGAAGGAAATGAACCCCTTGAATTCCAGGTTGGCAGCGGTATGGTAATCAAGGGATTTGATGATGGTGTTGTAGGAATGGTAGTTGGAGATAAACGAACATTGAATATACCTGCTGAAGAAGCATATGGTGATAAGAATGAAGAAATGCTGGTAGAATTTCCAAAAGAGCAGTTCCCGGAAGATATGAAACCGGAAGTAGGCATGCGGTTGAACATGACTAACGGAGACGGGCACGTGATCCCGGTAATGATAACCGAAGTAAAAGAGGAGACTGTGATGCTCGATGCCAACCACCCGCTCGCCGGCGAGGCTCTTGTATTCGATATTGAACTCGTTGAAATTGCAGGCAAAGCGCCGCTGATAATAATGCCGTAGTTAATGATTAATTATTAATGATAAATTATTATTTGCTTTTAATGATAATTATTAACCATTAACCGTTAGTAATTTATTATTAACCATTAATGATTCTTTTCTCGTACACCCATCCCATTACTAAAACAGCCATTAATGAAAGAATGGTGGTAATAACAGAGCCTTCAAATCCAAATGATCCGCCTGTTAGTAAATGATTCCCATTTAATTCCTGTTCAAACAAGCTTTTTAGCGGAACACCACTCACTTTATAACCTAAAACAGCACCCTGGTAAAAGTTCCAGGCAAAATGGAAGAAGATTCCGTACCACAGATTTTTTGTAAAAATATAATTGATTCCGAGCAGCAATCCTGCGATAAAAACATTCAATAACGCCAGGATGTTGATGCCGGGATTGTTAAGATGGAACACTGCAAACAGTAATGCGGAATAAATCAACGCCATCCATTTATTTGTAGATAACATAAGGTTGTTCAGAATATAACCGCGAAAAGCAAGCTCTTCAGCAAAGGCAACAATAACCATCACCCCGCAACCCGTTAGAAGCTGATTTGCATTGAAATCAATACCGGTCCACTGCAGGTTGTTGCCTGCAATAAGTACAAAAGTGCCTATACCCAATAATAACAAACCCAGCGTAAATCCTACTACAGCGTGAGATACATTGTTTTTCAGTTGCAGTCCCAGGCTGATAATATCCTGCTTGTCTATCAGCCTGCGAAAAAAATAAACGGTTATCACAGACACTAATAAAAAAATGGAAACCCTGATCAACAGTAAAACTTCCGGCATTTCATTTGCGGCGGCTTCCTGTTTTCCGGCAATGAGTTTGCCTAAAAGCCGGTCTGTTGCTATGTTCGATAAGATAGTGAGCATTAAAAAAGCGAGGGCAAACAACAGTGCCCTCATCCAGCCATGTTTTAAAAGAGGTTTTGCTTCCATGATAGTGTAAATGTAAAAGCAGTTTTGGTAAATTGCTAAACTTTATAAAAGTTTGTACTTGTTATCAGATGTCAGCTGTACAATGCCTGATATATTTCCTGCTGATCGCAAATACAATTCAAACTATTGTTATGTTTCAAAACTATCAATTTACCGTAGCAGAAAGGTTCATGCGTTATGTACAGGTTGACACACAATCCGATCCTCAATCGAATTCTTATCCCTCAACAGAAAAGCAAAAAGATCTTTCAGCCATGCTTGCTGCTGAACTATTGTCAATGGAACTTGCGGATGCTCATGCAGATGAATACGGATATGTGTATGCAACCATTCCTTCCAACAGTTCAAAGCAGGTGCCTGTAATTTGTTTTTGCAGTCATGTGGATACTGCTCCGGATTGCAGTGGTAAACATGTTAAGCCGATCTTACATACTGATTATAATGGCAGCAGTATTATATTGCCCGATAATCACTCACAGGTGTTGAAGCCGGATGAGTATCCTTACCTTAAAGAGCATATAGGTTATGATATTATTACAGCCAGCGGTAATACCTTACTGGGAGCTGATGATAAAGCAGGAGTGGCTATTATTATGGACCTGGTAAATTTTTTCAGCAAAAATCCCGGTATAAAACATGGCACGATAAAAATACTTTTTACTCCTGATGAAGAAGTAGGCAGGGGAACGGCAAAGCTCAACCTGGAAAAACTGGGAGCCGATTTTGGTTATACCCTGGATGGTGGTGAGGCCGGAAGTCTTGAAGATGAAACTTTCAGTGCGGATGCTGTTACCATTACGGTGCATGGAGTAATATCACATCCCGGTTATGCTAAAGATAAACTAGTAAATGCATTGAAGATTGCAGGTGAAATTATGGAAGCCCTGCCCAAAGACAGCTTGTCTCCGGAAACAACGGAGGGCAGACAGGGATTCATACACCCGGTGCGTATGGAAGGCATGGCTGAAAAAGCTACCATCGGTTTTATCATTCGTTCTTTTGATGAAAAGGGGTTGTATGAATATGAAAGAATTCTTGAAAATCTTGCCTGTGTTATCATGCAAAAATATCCCAGGGCTTCGATGGAGTTTACTGTACAGGAACAGTACCGGAATATGAAACAGGTGCTGGATAGGCATCCGCTGGTTGTTGCCATTGCAGAAGAAGCGATAATAAGGTCCGGACTTACCATCAAAAAGGAAAGTATACGCGGCGGTACGGATGGCAGCCGTTTGAGTTATATGGGATTGCCCTGTCCGAATCTGTTTACCGGCATGCAGGCCATCCACTCCGTACTTGAATGGATCGGGGTAAAAGACATGCAAAAATCAGTTGAAACGCTGGTGCATCTTTCCATGTTATGGGAAGAGAAATCCGGGTATGGGGTATGAGGTATGGGGTTTGGTAAAATGTAAAAATTAATCTTTTTATATAAACATTCACTTATTGGCCTGTACTATTATATTACCTTCAATTATTAATTACGAAGCCTGAAACATTTCTTCCTCATACCCCATACCTCATACCTCATACCTTTTCTTCTTTGCATAACTTTTCATCTTAGGGGGCAGACCCAGGACCTGTTGGCCAATGGAAATTTCGAAGAAGAAAACATATGTACTGAATTCAGGAAGAACTGCGCTCCGGAAGCGTGGATAGGTAATGCATTCATGATAAATTATTATTTTGACACGCGGGAGTGGGCAGAAGATGGTAGTCACTTCATTGGTTTAATTGCCGGAAGTAACGAACTTGATTCAAGAAGATCATTTATTCGCAGCCGTTTGCTATGCGGGTTAAGAAAGGGTCATCAATATAAACTGGAGTTCTATGTGCGTTCCAAACATCCGGTTTATGACAGCATAGGGGTTTATTTTTCATCAACGGATTTTTTATTTGAAAGAAAGCCTTATACACAATTGCAGCCTTCATTGATTTTCAGAGATACTATTGCTTCATCTGATTTAAACGATCATCAATGGAAGAAAATTTCATTAAACTACATCGCAACAGGAAAAGAGATTTTTATAACCATCGGCAGCTTTAAAAAGCAGGAGTATAAATTCAAGCTCCAGCCAGACTATAAAGGAAATTATTATTTATATCTGGATGCTCTTACCATGATTCCTGTAGATAATCATGAATTACTTTGCGCCGGTGCAGATAGTATGCGATCCGTTATCTATGAAGAGAATGAACGGCATTCGATACTGGAAAGAAAAATAACGCTTTACAGAAAAAATGTTCCACTGGAAACACTGCCACCGGTAACTTCATTGCAGCGAATAGATACCCTTATTATACCTGATATATTATTTGCTACTGCAAGTGCGAAACTTAATGAAACCAGCTTTCATGTTTTAGATAGTTTCTCTGTGGCACTTGCATCGAGGAGTATTGATTCGCTGATCATTGACGGGCATACGGATAGCATAGGAACACTTGTTTATAACAATAAACTTTCTTCAGACCGAGCTGCCGCTGTGTCATCGTATATTAAAAGAAAATCCTCTCTTGATGAAAAATTATTTACAGTACATTACTATGCTTACCTCAAACCGGTAGTATCAAACCTAACAACTGCAGGCAGGCAACGGAATCGGCGGGTGGAGATCTATCTTTATACACACGAATAGAATGGTTAATTGTTAATGATTAACGGATAACGTTTAATGATTGATGTTGATTGATCAACCACTCACCATTAATCATTTACAATTAATAATTAACCATTAACTTCATCGTCTAAATTTTTTTTATGCCCGATTTAATTTCATACTGGTGGGTTATAGTGCTCTTAATAATCGTTTTCAGCGGACTGGTTACTGTGAACCAGGGTACCATCGCCGTTGTTACCATGTTCGGTAAATACCAGCGGATACTTCGTCCGGGATTAAATTTTAAAATACCACTGGTAGAACAGATATACAAAAAGATATCCATTCAAAATCGTTCGGTAGAACTGGAGTTTCAGGCTATAACTGTTGACCAGGCCAATGTATATTTCAAGAGCATGCTTTTGTTCGCAGTACAGAATGCGGAAGAGGAAACTATAAAAAAAGTTGCTTTTAAATTTATCAGTGAGAAAGACCTGATGCAAACACTGGTAAGAACAGTAGAAGGTTCTATCCGTGCTTTTGTGGCTTCTAAAAAACAGGCCGAGATTCTTACCTTGCGCAAAGAGATTGTTGAATTTGTAAAAGAACAGATCGATGCAGCACTGGAAGAATGGGGATACCATCTGTTAGACCTTCAGATCAACGATATCACTTTTGACAAGGCTATCATAGAAAGCATGAGCCGGGTAGTGGCAAGTAATAACCTTAAAGCCGCCGCTGAAAATGAAGGCCAGGCCCTGTTAATTACAAAAACCAAAGCCGCGGAAGCGGAAGGCAACTCTATCAAAATTGCTGCTATGGCTGAGCGTGAAGCTGCCATGTTACGCGGCCAGGGTGTAGCGCTTTTCAGGGAAGAAGTTGCCAAAGGTATGAGCCAGGCAGCCGAGCAAATGAAACAAGCTAACCTTGATACGAACGTTATCCTGTTCAGTATGTGGACCGAAGCCATTAAAAATTTTGCCGAATATGGAAAAGGTAATGTGATCTTTTTAGATGGAAGCAGTGATGGCATGACAAAAACCATGAACCAGATCATGGGGATGGTACAGCTTAAACAGCCACAATAACAGCTATCAGTCCTCAGCCGGGAGTATCGGGCATAATTATACAACAGTGTTAAGATATACGTGGTTAATCCATGGCTTTCCTTTATAAAATGTTAATTGAAGACAGGCTGATCTGTTGAGAAAATAATACACATTATTTTCACGTTGTTCATAATGTTTATGAGTTAACCTTATTGCTGAATCTAACGGATTTTACTTCTTAATTTAGCTTTTAAATTACACTGGATGCATTTATTTTTTCTTCAAATTGCCGATACCGCCAAACGGACAACAGACAATACTGCTGTGGGATTGAACACGATAAGCACGGAAGCTCATATGAATATCTTTGATCTGCTGTATAATGGTGGAATCCTGATGGTGCCGCTTGCACTACTGCTGGTGCTGGCTATATTCTTTTTTTTCGAACGTTATTTTGCTATTAAAAATGCCAGCAGGATGGATCCTAATTTTATGAATATGATCCGTGATAATGTAGTTACTAACAATGTTTCAGCCGCCCGTTCTCTTGCTAAAAATACCAATAATGCTGTAGCAAAAATCATTGATAAGGGATTGCAGCGCATCGGTAAGCCAATTGATTCCATTGAAAAAAGTATGGAGAATGTCGGCAGGCTCGAAGTGTATAAAATGGAAAAAAACCTTTCCGTTTTATCGTTGGTATATGGAATTGCACCTATGTTCGGATTTTTGGGAACCATTTTCGGTATGCTTCAGTTATTTTATAATATCAATGCAACCGGTGAATTTACACCTGCAGCTATTGCCGGCGGTATATACACCAAGATGATCACATCCGCTACCGGTTTGATTATTGGCTTACTAGCTTATGTAGCATATAATTTTTTGAATTCGCAGATTACAAAAACAGTTAACAGGATGGAAGTGGCAAGCGCTGAATTTATTGATATCCTGTTGGAGCCAACGAGGTAATTATTATAATCAGCCACTACCCGTTAATCATTAACAATTAATCATGAACCTGAGGTCAAGATTTAAATCGCATCCGGAATTGCACGCAGGGGCATTGAATGATATTTTGTTCATCTTACTGTTTTTCTTTTTAATTGTATCCACGTTGGCAAATCCTAACGTAATCAAACTTTCGCAACCCAAATCGAAAAGCGATACAAAGGCAAAGCAAACAGTGGTAGTTTCTATTGATAGCAAGAACCAGTTTTATGTAGGAACTTCCAGGGTAACAATGGAAGAACTCAGATTGAAATTACAACCAATGCTGGCTAAAGAAACCGATCAGCCTACCGTAGTGATCAATGCAGATAAAAAAGTTCCTGTAGAAAATATTGTTAACGTAATGCGCGTTGCCCGTGAGCTTGGTGCAAGAACAGTTCTTGCCGTTGACAAAAGCGGAGTAAAATAAAATTATTATCTGAATTAATAGTTTGAAAGCTTAGCCAGTGGCTGGCAATTTATTTTTTGCTGTTTACCATCACGCTCCATACAAAGTTAACGGCAAAAATACATTGAACTATCGCCAGCACCAGTAAGAGGACGGTGAGAATAAAGTTGTTTTTGTGAAAGCGCGGAACATCATAAAAATTTAACCGGGTATTAAAAATGTACAGTTGTCCACTCGATATATGAAATATCACAATCAGGAGGCATACCAGCTTGGTTAAAAAAATATGAACAATGATCAGCGATCTGGAAAAAAAATTCATCCTGACAAATTTGTAAAATAACCAGTATACGGTAAGCAAGCCGGCTAAAAGCCAGTATAAATACCTTAGTCTTATTACATAAAACGTATCAAAGATCAGTACG
>CAXSIE010000068.1:15481-15881 GCA_964237295.1 uncultured Flavihumibacter sp.
AAAAGTTTGTTTAATCAAAAAAAAAGAACAAATAATTAATAGCGCCCCTGTTAGTAACAACAGATTGCAGAAAGGATTTGTTTTTTTAACAGGTTTTATGATAATGATGTTTTTATAGTAGTGTTACGATGTTATATTTTGATGAATTTGCTATCAGCTTAAAAAGAAACATACCACACATTGATCTTCTGACTGCTGATAACAAACTTATACTGTTACCGAATGGCTAATGTACATAAAAGAATCTAAAGAGTTATCCAATAGTATTTGCAGGTTTCAAACTTACCCTTACCATTCTATCCTTTCCCTGCATGTCTCTCCTGAGTTCAAAATTTTTAAATCCTTTTTGAAAGAATAGTTCCCTGACGTTATTACCAGCTTGCTCATGGATTTCAACAAA
>CAXSIE010000069.1:0-9353 GCA_964237295.1 uncultured Flavihumibacter sp.
AATATATGGTTTTCTACCTGCGACTTACGCTCAAACGAAATTTGCGAGATTGTCAGGGGTGCCTGATAAAGAACTTGTGATTGTTGAAAAATTTTTTTAAGAAAAGGATTCTTTTGTAAAACTTTCTCCTCAAGTCTGGCTATCGAGTTATCACTCATCCGAAGATTTTTTGCAGTAGTTAAATAGCAAAGGCAGTACTTGTTATCTTCTATCCGGGAAATGCCACAATAACCATCCTGAAAGTTGTGCAGCGCAATGGTGTCTGCCGGAAAATCTGTTTTAATATGATATTTTATTCCGATATAATTATTCAGTAAGCCATTTTTTTTGCCGGCGAATGCACGTTTCATTTTTATATCCAGATTGCTTCGCTTGCCAAATGCGCCGCAAACAACTTTAGCCTGGTATTGTATACCGGAACATTGGATGTTAAAGCATTCCTCATTAAAAATTACACTGGTAACCTTCTTCTCTTCCAGGAGGTGAACTCCGCTGGATTGGGCTAATCGTGCCATTTCATGATCTATCTTATACCTGCTGATCCCAAAGCCACCCGACGGAAGGTCTTGTTCAATAAAAGTACCATCCGGTGAAGAAACGAGCAATTTCTTTAACATGGGCAAATCCATATCACTTAAAGGATAGCCCAGGTTTTCCAGGAAGTTCCAGCTCTCCATACTTATATACTCACCGCATACCCGGTGAAACGGATACTTTTCTTTCTCAAATAACACTACACTATACCCTGCATTAGCCAATTGAATTGAAAGAGATAAGCCTGCCAGACCGCCCCCGATAACTGCAACATCGTAAACACCATGTAACTCCGTTGGGAACTGCTTCAAAACAGGTTCAGTTATAAAGCTATTGGAAGAATAAGCATTCATTGCTGGCTTGAATAATTATGTTTGGTTGATTATTACAATATACTATGGTTTTTTGTTACAGTAATCAGATGACGAAAAGCCCATTTCCATTGAATGGTATATTGCGTGATGCCTGCTTCCTTCAGCAGGTTTTTCCATTCTTTCGCAGTAAATCCTCTTAGTACAGATAGGGGTGCGTCATTTTTAACAAGGTAGGACCTCGAAAAAATTTTTGTTAAAAATTTGATGGAATAATAAGCAACACAATGACGGTGAAGGTCGTTGATAAAAAAGCCTTTTTGTGCATTGTTTTTCATCCAGCCGAGCATTTGAACCAGCTCATCATTAGTAAAATGATGACAAAAAAGCGATGTAAAAATGTAATCCGGCTTTTTATCAAAGCTTGCTTTTATGTAATCTGCAATAATAAAACTGGCGTTAATGCTCCCGGCTTTCGAAACTGCCACTTCAATGCAATGAGGATTTATATCAATGCCAATAAAAAGCGCTGGTATGTTATTTTTTTTACACCAGCTCTGAATTGCCAGTATATTATCCCCACCTCCACAACCAATTTCACAAATAACGCATTCCTGTTTTTTGTTGAGAGCGGCACCTGCTAAAAGTTTTCTTATGCCGGTAAGAGTTATACGGTGTCCTCCAAGATATGTATTGATAAATTCCAGTTCTTCCATGTTCCTTTTTATATCTTCAAAAGGAATCTCTTCGCTGTCAAGTAATTCTTTTTTATAAGATCTTTGAGAAAAGTTCACAGTATTATTTTAACACAACATAATAAGATCAGGAAGGTTAATTGCTGACAACAAAAGTTTCCATCGTCAATCCCGGTCCAAAGGCGGCACCAAACATTTTATGATCGCGGGATTTATCCAGTTTCTGCATCATATTTTTTAATACAAATAATATTGTTGGTGAAGACATGTTCCCGAACTTTTTTAACACGTTAAGGCTTTCGGCAAGTTCTTCCTTATGCAGCGACAGGCTTTTGTTGATGGATTCGAGGATTCTTTTTCCTCCGGGATGAATGCACCAGCAACTTATATCTTCCTTACATAATTGCCGCGATTGTAAAGCCCTGTTTACCAAAGCTTCAAAATCTTCCTCTATCAGCTCAGGTATATAACCGCTTAATTTCATCAGAAACCCGCTGGAAGAAAGTTCCCAGGCCATATCCTTTTTACCTTTAATCAAAACTTCTGCGTAAAATCCATCTATATGCAATCCTTTTTGAGAACAGCTGTCAGCAGTTACCAGCATCGCAGCGGAACCATCACTAAATAATAAACTGGAGGCAATATTGTCTTTGGTAGCTTCTTTCTGAAAATGGAGCGTGCACAGTTCGGTGCATACGATGATAACTTTTGCTTTTGCATTTGATATACATAGTGCATCCGCCATTTTCATGGCATGGATGGCGGCATAACATCCCATGAAATTAACAGAAGTTCTGAAAATATTTTTAGGCAGGTCCATCAGCTCCATTACCTGTAGATCAAGGCCGGGTGCGCTCATGCCGGTACAGCTAACTGTTATGAGGTGTGTTATTTCACCTGAAGTAATATGACCTTCGATACAGTCGCGGATAGCATCAACAGACAAGGGAGCCGCGAATTTATTATACAGGCTCATCCGGAATTCCAGTGAAGGAAAAGGCTCGAGGTTTTCTGAATGCGGGTAAAATTTCCAGTCAGATACCGGCCTGCTGTAATCAGGAATTACTGAATAGCGATGTTCAATATTGCTTTGATGATATAGAAATTTTAACTTGCGCCTTTCTGTTATATCCATAGCGTAAACATTTTGCATAAAATGCAAAATGTCATTTTGCTGGTGCCGGTAAGTAGGCAGCGCTGTACCTACTGAAATTATTTTACTCAAAAAACCTCCATATTATTAATGTTATAAAAGCTGCATTGGTGCAACATGAGGCCAGGACAGTCATTTTCATGGTACTGGAAAAATCAGCTGCCGATGTATTCTTCCATACTCTTGCAGCCCATACAAAGAAATATACGAGTACGGGTAACATAAGTGTTTGCAATAATAAAAATTGTTTTATTTCCAGTCCTGAAAAAAAATGATATGCTAATACTATAAAAGCAAATAAAAAGATGATGCTTGCAAAAACAAAAGTGCCTTTATACCCAAGCAAAGCACTGATTGAAGTAACACCATCCATCCTGTCAGCTTCATGCTGATAGATTTGAGTTAACGGATACAACCCCCCCGTTAATAAACTACTGGCTAACATGCCACTAACAGGAACGTGTAAAGTTTTTAGTGGATGACTGCCATAATATACCAGCCAAAAAGTTACGCCTCCCTGAAATACAATTACAGTTAAATATCCTATAAAGGGATTTTTTTTTAAACGAATACCCCGATAACTATAAGCCCTTGATGCCAAAATATATAAGAAAATTCCTGAAGCGAATAAGCTGCTGATAAAAAATCCAATTACAATTGCAATGCCATCAAGCAGCAATGAAATAGTAAACAATTGCCTGGTAGGCTCCATGGGAGTTTTAACACCTCCGATACTTCCTTTATCGCGGTCCATATAGGAATTATAAGCATTGCTTGATGGATAGACCAGTACATGCAGAATAATAAAGATTACAATCGCACGGCTCCATTCCGGCTTCAGCAGGCTGCTCAGCGCAAATAAATAAACCGGCATTAGAAAAAATGAAAACGGAAACCTCAAAAGTTGTATGGTGGAGCTCTTTAACATTGTTTCAGTTGGATAGCTAACCGATAATAAAAGCAATATACCAAGATTAAAGCTTTAATTGTTAATCATGATTTATGAAAAGCCAATCAATGTAAGTGACTTAAGATATTTGCAAATCTTTGTGTATTCAATTAGCAAGTCTTACTGCTAAATATTCAACACTACTTAGCATTTTGTTTTACAGGTAATATTATTAGGTAAAAAATTCAGGGCTTTGTTTATCAAAAATGTGATCCATGCAAAGTTTTTAGAAACCACTGAAGCGAATGAGCTTCGCCAGAACCTTATATCAATAATCATATTCCCTTCTGAACATATTAACCCTGATACCTAAAGTTAATAAGGTTGTATTGATAGATAGATCCGGCTTGCCGGTAACTTTCAGGCTTCTTATTAATATAGAGCCATCCAGAAATAAATTTTCTTTCCATTCGTAAGATGCCATCAGGGAGGTATTCAATCCGTTTGATTTTAGACCCGACGGAATTTTATACCCATAATCAAAAGGACGGGAGTCACTGTTTAGAAAAATATTATTTCCGAGGTTCTGATTTGCGGAGTCTATACCCTGAACAAAAAAGATCATTTTTAATTGCGCAGTCCATTTTGGTTTTGGTTGATACCTCACAATGCCTGTAACTTCTGCGAAATCCGCACCTAAGGGATGAGCCAGCGGCTGGTTATAATGAGTATAATTGGCAACAACATCGTAGTGGGAATAAGTAAACGGACGAACAAGATTCAATTCCCCCTGCAGATCCAGGTTTTTTATATCTAAAATATCTATTACTTTACCTCCCAGCTGTATTCCAAATTTGTTTCCCCACCATCCGGTGTTAGCTTTTAGCTGATTTAATACAAATTCATCCAGGAAAAGCTGGCCGTATAGCTGGCCCCTGTGGGCAATATTAGCCTTAAAATCAAACCCGACAAAAGCATTATCCGGGCTTCCGATTTGTTGCTCGGCAGAGCGTAAAAAGATAACAGGATTCAGGTAAGAAAATTCAAACCGGTTCTGGCGACCGAATACAACGGATTCATATAACCCTACATTCAGCCATGGAGTAACGTTGATACCTAATCGATGTGTTGCAGCATATTTCTTAGGCAGTACTATATTTCCCTGTGTAAGATTGTGCTCCGGAAGCAATTCCATGAACAGGTTTGTATAATTAAATTTCCATATGCGTGTATCTATTTTGAGAAAAAGATAATTGGTGGCGAAATCACTCAGCAGCAGGCTCCGGTAACCATCTCCTATAAAATTCCTGTCATAGCCGAATTGAATATTAAAATATTTGGCCAGATTAAAATATACAGACCCCCTGCCATCGAAATAGTCGTAAGCAGTAATTTTAAATGGTTTGTAAAATCCTGCACCCGGAACAGCCTGGTATTTATCAGCAAGTTTTTGCGCAAAAAAGGGCATTCTCTCCTGGTTGTCTGTAACATAAAAATCAAAGCCGATCTTACCGGCAATCAATCCTCTTGCGGTAATACCTTTTGAATTTAAAAATACACGTTGCCCGTTGCCCGTTTCTACAGATTGCTGCTGCTGGATAACCGGGTTTATAGCGAAGAAAAAATCCTTTTGATTTACAGATAACAGGTCGGCCTTTGTTTTATAAAATATGCCCAGGAATGGTTTCCTGCTTTTAAAAGTATTGCTGTCTGCTTTTGACCATTCCTGGTTATTCAACTGTAAACTTTGAAAGTTGAATTTATCCACTTTTGAAAAATGATAAAAATAGTCATAGGGGAACCGGCTTTCGAGAGAATCTGCCAGCTCGGCTGTTCTTACCGCAGCTCTGCGACTGAACGGTTTCATCCCGGAGAAGTTAAGATCGGAGTTCGTTTGCATCATTATCTCCAGCCTGTCGAGAAAATGCAGGTGTTTGGAACCCTGGGGCAAATTGGTTGATTGAGCATCCAACTGTAATGGCAACAAGAAAATATAAAGTCTAACCAGGGTTTTTTTAAATTGCATGATATTATCAGTTTTCCATTTTTTTACATAGGGAAGATCCGGGCTTACCCAAAAGAACATTAATAAGCAAAGTAATAGTATTCCGTATTAAATAACCTAATATGTAAGGGGCAAATTTAAGTTTATGGAGAGATACCTAATCAAGAACGCTTCTATTGTAAATGAAGGAAAAACCGTTGCAGGCGAAGTATTAATCAGGAGCGGACGCATAGAGAAAATAGCACCTTTAATAAACGTGAACTTTCCGGTTATTGAAATTGATGGTGAAAACAAACTGTTGTTACCTGGTGTTATAGATGACCAGGTTCATTTCAGGGAGCCGGGTTTAACGCATAAGGCTACTATTTATACGGAGGCGAAGGCAGCCGTTGCCGGTGGCGTAACATCATTTATGGAAATGCCCAACACACTGCCACCTGCTTTTACCCAGGAGCTGCTGGAAGAAAAATACCTGATAGCTTCGCAAACCTCCCTGGCTAATTATTCTTTTTACATGGGCACTTCCAATTCCAATGCCGGAGAGGCTTTAAAGACAAACGACAAACGAAAAGATGTTTGCGGCATAAAGATTTTTATGGGATCTTCAACCGGGGGGTTGCTTGTTGATAGTTTGTCTGCTTTGGAAACGCTTTTCAGAGATAGCGGTGTATTGATTGCCACACATTGCGAAGATGAAAAAATCATCTCGTTGAACCTGCAACGCTTAAAAGAACAGTCCGGCACTTTAACAGCAGCAGACCATCCTGTAATCCGTGATGAAAACGCCTGCTTTGAAAGCTCATCCAGGGCAGTGGACCTTGCCCGTAAGTATGGAACACGTTTGCATATCTTACACATTACTACCGCCAAAGAGCTACAGCTTTTTTCCAATCTTTTACCCCTGGAACAAAAAAAAATAACCGCCGAAGTGTGTGTGCATCATTTACATTTCACTTCAGACGACTACAAACAACTGGGTAACCTGATAAAATGCAATCCCGCCATAAAAGCTTCCTATAACAGGGAAGCGCTCTGGGAGGCCTTGCTGGATGACCGGCTGGATGTAATTGCAACCGATCACGCCCCGCACTTGCCGGAAGAAAAAGCAGTACCTTATGAAAGAGCCCATGCAGGCCTGCCGCTTGTTCAACATTCCTTAATGCTTATGCTGTATTATGTAAACCAGGGAAAAATTCAGGTAGAAAAACTGGTAGATAAGATGAGTCATTCTGTTGCAAGATGCTTCCAGATAGCAGACCGGGGATATATAAGAGAAGGATATCATGCGGATATTGTGCTTGCAGATCTGAGCCGGCATACCCGTGTTTCACCTGAAAATATCTTATACAAGTGCGGCTGGAGCCCATTAGAAAACAAAACCTTGCCTTGTGTTACGCATACCTTTGTAAACGGAAACCTTGTTTATAACAATGGTGTCTGGAACGAATCTTTTAAAGGAATGAGACTGAGCTTTAACCATTAACTTACAGTCAGCCATCAGGATATTGAACCAGGTAAGTTTCCTGCTGATTGCCGACGGCTGATAGCAACCAGATTTATGTAAAAAAGACCAAAAAGAGTCACTATAAAATGGATATAGATAAAACAACGTTTAACGATCTGAATGTTTTTCACCAGGAAGAAGAATCCTCCATATTCAATAAACTTAATTTTACTCGCACCCGTGGAGGAAAAGACTGGCTGGCCAGATTCTTCAGTGAGCCGTTTAGTGATATAAAACGGATTACCGATACGCAGGATATTTTAAAAACTATACAAAATAAAGCAGCCGAATGGCCTGTAGTTATCAATAACGGCACTGTGATGGTAATGGAAAAATTTTATGAATCCCTGATTGATACCATTCCCCAGTCCGCCAATACTTTGAATGCATATACTTACCGCGTGCTGCATGCGCCGGATTTTTCATTGCTAAGGTATTCCGTGGGGCATTTTGCTGATTTTGTTCGCGGTTGCAGGGATCTGGTTAACCTGTTTGATGATGAAAGCACGCCAAAATTCATGAGAACATTTACCAGCCGCATTGCAGACATTATAAAAAATCCGCTGCTTGTAGAACTGGCCTCCATTGCTCAGGGTGCCAGCATCTCACCATTACAAACTATTCATTTGGGGCACTTCTTACGCTATCGTTTCAAAAACCATGCAATGGAACTGATCAATATATATAGCCGCTTCGATGCATGGTATTCAATGGCGATGGCTAACAAACGTTTCAACCTTTGCTTTCCTGAATTTTCGTCTGATGAACAACCCTTTGTTGAAGTAAGCTCCTTATACCATATCCTCCTTCCTTCCCCGGTTTCTTATAATGTAAAATTAGCTCCTGATAACAATTTTATTTTTCTTACAGGCGCAAATATGGCCGGCAAAAGTACTTTTATTAAAGCTGTAGGCGCCGGGGTGTACCTGGCCCATCTTGGCATGGGTGTACCTGCTGTTGAAATGAAACTATCTTTATTTAATGGGATATTAAGTAATATCAATGTGGTGGATAACATCATAAAAGGAGAAAGCTATTTTTTCAATGAGGTGCAACGGGTCAAAAATACCATCATAAAAATTAATGATGGAAAAAAATGGCTCGTACTCATCGATGAGTTATTTAAAGGCACTAATGTTCAGGATGCCATGAAATGTTCTTCCACAGTGATAAAGGGTTTGATTAAAATAAAAAATTCACTGTTCATACTTTCTACGCATTTATATGAAATTGGGGAAGAATTAAAATCTTACCCTAATATTTCCTTCCGGTTTTTTGAAACGAATGTAAAAGATGACCAGCTTGATTTTAGTTACCAGCTAAAAGAAGGAATCAGTAACGACCGCCTTGGTTACCTGATTTTGAAAAAAGAAAGAGTTGTTGAGCTCCTGGAAAAACTGTGATAATGATTAATGGTTATCATGAATGATTAACGGTTAGTTTTCTGTGTTGTAAAAGCTGGATTGATCTTCAAACCTATTTGGCAAATTCGCTGTAGAGTTTCCGCAATTTGTTCTACTTTTAAAAAGAATCGTAATTTTTATTATTATAAAACCAGCAACCATCCGTTAATCATTTAACCATTAATAATTAGAATTTAAAAATACCACTTTCGTGGCATTACTCCCTATCAGCCTGCTTCCTCATGGGTTAAAATGCTTTACAGCCTGATTAGGAGAATTAATTTTTTTTCTACTTGTTTCCCTTTACTTCATCGCCACGTCCAATATTCATAGAGCTGAAGAAACAAGAACAAGAATCATTTTTCACAAGTTTCATCAGCCATCTGTAACCACAAAAACGTTTTAAAACAACCCTTAAAATACCAGTTATGAGTATGCGCCAGTTAAAGATCACAAAATCTATTACAAACCGCGAATCTCCCAGTCTTGAAAAATATTTACAGGAGATAGGTAAAGTTGAATTAATCAGCGGTGAAGAAGAAGTTAGTTTAGCCGTACGCATCCGCAAGGGTGATCAACGTGCGTTAGATAAATTAACGGAAGCTAACTTAAGATTCGTAATATCTGTTGCCAAACAATACCAGAATCAGGGGCTTTCCCTTTCAGATTTGATTAATGAAGGAAATGTAGGCCTTATTAAAGCTGCACAGCGTTTCGATGAAACCCGAGGTTTCAAATTTATATCCTATGCTGTATGGTGGATCCGTCAAAGCATCTTACAGGCTTTGGCGGAACAATCCCGGATAGTTCGTTTGCCTCTTAATAAAGTAGGTTTAACCAACCGCATTCAAAAAGCTTA
>CAXSIE010000069.1:9363-14202 GCA_964237295.1 uncultured Flavihumibacter sp.
CAGGAATTTGAAAGAGAACCTTCTCCCGAAGAAATAGCCGATTTACTGGGATTAACTACTGAAGAAGTAGTAGCCGGTTTAGACATAACAGGCCAGCATATCAGCATGGATACACCAATAGCTGATGGTGAAGAAAACACGCTGATTGATATAATGGAAAATCCCAATGCTGAAAGAACAGAGAAAAAACTGGAACATGACGAATCATTAAAGCAGGAAATCGACAGGTCGTTAACCGCTTTAAACGAACGCCAGAAAGAAGTGATTTGCTATTTCTTTGGTATTGGTATTGATCATGCTATGAGCCTTGAAGATATTGGAAACAGGCTTCACTTAACCCGCGAAAGAGTTCGCCAGATCAAAGAAAAAGCAATGACCAAATTAAGAACCAAATCAAGATGCCGGGTGCTTTGTAGCTATCTGGGAAGCTAATGGTAAATGATTTATGATTAACGGGAAGATTGATTAGTATGATTTAGTCTTGTTGATATTAAACCTCATCCAGTGTTAAGTTAACCATTGGATCTTATCCTTCATCTCTAACTATCAACCACTTTCCGTTAATCATTATCTTATCCTTTTACATCCAACTATCAACCACTTTTCGTTAACCATTAATCATTAATAATTTAACATTAATAAAGGGCGTTATCACGGTATTACATCAATGCTTATTTCCTTACTTTGGATTCATGTTAGTAAAAACTTATGGCAGTGCGGTATATGGCGTTGAAGCCATCACTATCACCGTCGAAGTAAATGTATTAAATGGCAGTAAAACTTTCATTGTTGGCCTGCCGGATGGGGCAGTTAAGGAAAGCATTCAGCGTGTGGAAAGCACAATTAAGTCTAACGGCTATTATATGCCCAGGACCAAATTGATCATTAGCCTTGCTCCGGCAGACATTAAAAAAAGCGGTTCCGCATTCGACCTGGCCATCGCAATGGGTACACTTGCAGCAAGTGATCAATTGCAAAATCCTAAAAAACTTACTGATTATATAATAATGGGTGAACTGAATCTTGATGGCTCTGTTCATTCTATCAAGGGTGCATTGCCCATTGCTATACAGGCCAGGAAAGAAGGCTTTAAAGGATTGATTGTTCCAAGCCAAAATGCCCGGGAAGCCGCCATGGTAAATCAGTTGAATGTTTACGGTGTAAGCCATATCAGGGAAGTGATTAACTTCTTTAAGGATGAGACTTCCTTGCAACCGGTTGTTGTAGATACCAGGAACGAATTTTATAACGGCCAGTACGAATTTGAATTCGACTTTAACGACGTCAAGGGCCAGGAGAATATCAAACGGGCTTTGGAAATTGCTGCTGCAGGCGGGCACAATGCCATTCTGATCGGTCCGCCGGGAGCGGGTAAAACAATGCTTGCCAAGCGCCTTCCTACCATACTTCCACCGCTTAGCCTGCAGGAAGCACTGGAAACCACAAAAATTCACAGTGTTGCAGGTAAGTTACCTGAAAACGCAACGTTAATTTCCAAACGGCCCTTTCGCTCGCCGCATCATACTATCTCGGATGTAGCCCTTGTTGGCGGAGGCGGCATTCCTCAGCCGGGCGAAATTTCACTTGCTCATAACGGGGTGTTATTCCTTGACGAGTTGCCCGAATTTAAAAGAACCGTTCTCGAAGTGATGCGTCAGCCGATGGAAGAAAGAAGGGTAACTATCAGCCGGGCAAAAGTATCACTTGATTTTCCTGCCAGCTTTATGCTTATCGCATCAATGAACCCTTGCCCCTGTGGGTTTTATAATCATCCTGAAAGAGAATGTAGTTGTGCACCTGGCACGGTTCAAAAATACCTTAATAAAGTATCCGGACCACTTCTTGACCGGATTGACCTGCATGTGGAAGTAACCCCCGTAGCATTCAGCCAGCTTTCTTCTTTTCAAAAAGAAGAAAATTCATCTTCCATACGGGAAAGGGTAATCAGGGCCAGAGACATTCAGTCTATGCGTTTTTCAGACCACACGGAAACTTATGCTAATGCACAAATGAGCAGCAAACTGCTTAAAGAAATTTGCATCATCAGTCAGGCTGGTCAAAACTTACTTAAAACCGCTATGGAAAAATTAAATCTTTCTGCAAGGGCTTATGACAGGATATTAAAGGTCAGCAGAACTATTGCAGATCTTTCAGGAAGTGCCGATATTAAAACAGAACATCTTGCCGAGGCCATTCAATACCGAAGCCTGGACAGAGCCGGCTGGGCAGGGTGATTTATCCTGCAATCGTTACGGCAGGTGATCGGACCCTCAATAGATCAATAAATACTTTTAAGTTAAACCAACTACTTTCCGTTTTCAATACTGTTGTCAGCGTAAAGATCGCTAACTAAATTTTAATTCCGGCAAGAAAGAAACAACAGCGATACAGATTTATTTACTGCTCTGGAACGGTAATTGAAATGTCTGAGAAACAAAGTAAATCTTAAATGAACCTTTATACCTGTAGCAATTGTAAGGCACTTCTTTATTTCGAAAACAATATGTGCCTCAATTGTCAGCATCTGGTGGGTTTTTGCGCTGAAACCTTGTCTATTATAACCTTTGAAAGCAATGAACAAAACCAACTGGTTGATATTTCTAAAAAAGAAAATATTTATAAGTATTGTATCAATTCATATCATGGAACTTGTAACTGGGTGATACCTGCTGCGCAGGGATATCCTTTTTGTTCCGCATGCGCATTAAACAGAACCATTCCCGAACTCTCCACTGTAAAAAATATCGACAGATGGAAACGTATCGAAATAGCAAAGCACCGGCTGGTGTATTCCATTCTGCGTTTTCAACTACCATTACAGGCTAAAAAATCAAATAATACACATGGGATCGCTTTTGATTTTTTAGCAGACGAGCCGCTACAGGCAAGGGTTTTAACAGGTCATGACAACGGTGTTATCACCTTAAACATTGAAGAAGCCGATGAAGCGGCCCGGGTACGTAATAAGCTAGACCTTGGAGAGAAATACAGGACCTTGCTGGGGCATTTCCGCCACGAAATCGGTCATTATTACTGGGATGTTTTAATTGAGAACAAGCCGGTTTTACAGCAATTCCGTGAAATCTTCGGAAATGAACAAAAAGATTATTCGCAGGCACTTCAAAAATATTATCAAACAGGCGCACCCTTTGATTGGACCAATCGTTATATAAGTCCTTATGCAACCGCACATCCCTGGGAAGACTGGGCGGAGACCTGGGCACATTATTTTCATCTGATGGATACCGTTGAAACAGCTTATGCTTACGGTATTGGCATAAAATCAGGGGAGGTAAAAATGCTGCACCTGCAATCGCAGATAGACAAAGATCCTTACAGCATTGAAAACTTTGATACCATCATAAAAATGTGGATACCGCTTACTTTTGCCATCAACAGCTTGAACAGAAGCATGGGGCACGATGACAACCTGTTATCGAAAAGCTTGCTTTTATACATTCCATTTGTGGCACTGAAAGATTACATCTTACTGTAAACCCCACCGTTTCTTACGCTCAGTATTGAATTACATGTAATCAAGACTACTTTTCTTTTCTAATTAAAAAAATCACTTAAATATTTACTACTGTCTCACCTACAGGCACTACTCCCTATCAATCAACTTTGAACTTTCTTATCTTGCAACAAATGCCCAACATATTATGCCCAGGATACTGATCCTTTTTGCACACCCGGCTTTGGAAAAATCAAGGGTGCACAGAAAGCTAATACAACATGCTGCCCGGTTAAGCAATACAACATTTCATGATTTGTATCAGGTGTATCCTGATATGGATATTGACGTGGAATTTGAGAAGAAGCAGCTACTTCAACATGATGTGATCATATTGCAACATCCTTTTTACTGGTACAGCGCACCTGCAATGATAAAACAATGGCAGGACCTTGTTCTTGAACATGGATGGGCTTACGGATCCGGTGGTACCGCACTCACTGATAAAAAAATTTTTAACGTCATCAGTTGTGGCGCACCAAAGGAAGTTTATACGCCGCAGGGCCGGAACCGTTTTACTGTTAATGATTTTCTTTTACCCTTTAATCAAACTGCTTACCTGTGTCACATGATTTATATGCCACCTTTTATAGTTTATGGCACCCATCGGCTTAACAATACGGAAATTGAGGTACATGCTGCGCAATATGAAGAGTTGCTCATAGCCATTCAAAGCGGAAAGCTTAATGAAAACGAATGGCAGCAAGCCGAATGTTCAAATGATTTAATACGGATACCTACACTAATACAATCTTAAAGCATGGATCAACACTCATTTTTTTTTCAGGCTATGATTTATCTGGCGGCCGCAGTCATAATGGTTCCCATAGCTAAAAAATTAGGACTGGGATCTGTACTTGGCTATCTCATGGCGGGTATAGTAATAGGGCCGGCATTATTCGGTTTCATTGGTAACGAAGGACAGGACATCATGCACTTTGCCGAGTTTGGTGTGGTAATGATGCTTTTTATAATAGGACTTGAGCTGGAGCCGGAACGTCTCTGGAAGATGCGCAAATCTATAATTGGTCTTGGCGGATTACAGGTGTTGTTATCTGCCGTTGTAGTGGCCGCCATTGCAAACTTTTTATTTCATATGCATTGGCGGGAGGCTGCTGCTTTAGGAATGATTTTATCGCTCTCCTCCACCGCCATCATACTGCAAACATTGAATGAAAAAGGATTGATGCAATCTGCTGCCGGACAAAGCTCTTTTTCAGTGTTGCTATTCCAGGATATTTCGGTAATTCCGATGCTTGCATTATTTCCCTTGTTAGCAAGGAACAAAGCAGCGGCTCAGGCAACTACAGAACAGGCAGGTTCCT